>JAFZRK010000086.1 GCA_017619905.1 Bacillota bacterium | reverse complement strand
GCAAGTTCAAACAACAGCATACATGCTTTTGCTGCATAATGGTGACCACGGTATTCTTCATTGATGCTGTAACCAATATGGCCTCCGTAATAAAGGCCGTCATTATATCCGATTCTCAAATCGCATTGCCCCATACCGTTCCCTTGCTTATCGCAAATCATAAAATGATATGCAGGAACCCAGTTTCTCACGGGATCGGCTTCCGCTTTCCGTTCCAAGAGCAGCTTGATTTCGTTGCTTTCCAGAAAATCCGTATCTAAAAAATCCATAATCAACTCACCTGCAAATACCGATTTAGCGATCTGCCTTATCGCTGCGAAGACACATAATATAGAATCCAATTGCCAGAAGCTGCGATATCACTGACACAGCAACAAGATATACCGGATTCAGGTCATACAATGCACCGAGAAGCCAGCTGCCAAGAAACCAGGCAATACCAAAACCGGTCTCAAAAATACCGAAACCCGTACTTCGCATGGAGCGGGGGATGATCCCGCTGACAGCTGCTTTCATAATACTTTCCTGGGCGCCCATTCCAATTCCCCACAGGATGATTCCGATCCCGATCATCCAGGCATTTCCTGTCATAAAAACAAAACAGGAAAAGAAAGTACTGCACAGCGTGGAAATGATCAGTGCCTTCAGCCCTACCTTATCATAAAGCCAGCCGAAGAACAAGGCAGCAAAAGCATCCACTGCCATTGCTCCCGCATAGAGCAGGCTAAGCGTGGATTCCGGAAACGCTCCCGCATTAGCCGCATGAAGCGTGATCAATGTAAAGTCGGCAAAGCCGAAGGCAAAAAAGCAGATGGCCGCCATGTACAGGATAAATGACTTTCTGAACTTGAAGTCCTCCGGTTTATCATCCTGCTTTTCAAACATCTCAGGATCAGGATATTTGATCTTCGCCGCTACAACAAGAGCTATGGTGATCAGTGCGGGAACAAGCAATACCGCAAAGGATGCCCTGTATGTTGCAAACAGGTCGTCTGTACCTTTTACAAGAGCTGTTGCGAAGAGGAGCACCGGTCCCAGAAACGCGCCGAGCTGGTCCAGGAATTCCTGATAGGCAAAGCCTTTTCCAGTCCCGATCTCGCTTGCCGCAAAGCTGACTAGCGTGTTTTTGGCAGGCTTTTTTATCGCTTTTCCGATCCTTTCCAGGATCACCAGGCCGCAGGCCCAAAACCAGCCATGCTCCGGAATGAGCGCCAACGCCGGAATTGCCAGTACCTGTATTGCATATCCTGCGATGACAAGTGTCCAGTATTTCTTTGTTTTATCGGCTATTAATCCGGAAATGATCCGCAGCGAATACCCGAACAGTTCGCCTGCCCCTGACACAAATCCGATGGTCGCGGCAGAAGCTCCCGCAAGGTTCAGGTAATTTCCCAGTATGCTCCTAGCGCCTTCATGGGTCATGTCTGAAAACAGACTCACGATCCCCATCAGGGTTATAAATGCTATTGCGCCGGATAAAGATTTTTCTTTTTTATTATTCATCTTTCACAAATCCCGGCCTGCAATTGCAGGTTTTGTCAATATCCGAGAAATTTTTTTAGCTCCTCGTTTGGAAGAAGCTCTTTTTTCCCGAGCCCGAACGAATAGGCGGGAACAATCTTAAGATAGCGGTCAAGGAATTTTTCATATGTCTTTGCTATTAGGGACACATCACGTTCCCCACATTTCCCCACATTTTCCCCACATTTTTTGAAACTTGTGACCTCATCTTTCAGACTTATTATTTTAAAACCCCGAAACCGTTGAAATTTCGGGGTTTTTTGGAGCTACTGACCAGAGTCGAACTGGTGACCTCATCCTTACCAAGGATGCGCTCTACCTACTGAGCTACAGCAGCATCATATGGCGCCGCAGTCCGCGACGCCAATTATTATACTTGCGCAAGGCGCAGTTGTCAAACACTTTTACACCCGAAACCGGGCAGTTTTAAGTGTTTTCCGTTCTAGCGCGCGTTCTGCAGTTTCGCGCGTATGCGCTGGATGGCGTTGTCTATCTGCTTGGGCGTTTTAAAGGTCAGAGCGGCGATCTCGCGGTAGGTCTTGCCCTGGGTGAGGTATTTTATCGTCGCGTGCTCAAGCTTGCTGAAAGAGACGTTTTTCTGCCCTACGATCGATTCCAGAAGCTCGGTCTTGGCAACGATGTTCTCCGGATCGGAATTCAGACCGGCTGGGATCACGTCGGCAAGCGTGTTGTACATGTTGGCGTCCCATACTACCGGCTGATCCAGCGATACCGCGTCGTTGAGCGGGGAATGCTTCTCGCGGGAAGCGGCCCTGATCGCAGAAACGATCTGCCTGGATATGCACATGTACGCGTAGTTCGAGAAGGAGGACCCTCCGTCCGCCTTGTAACTGCGGATGGCCTTGAACAGCCCTATCATGCCCTCCTGGATGACGTCGTCGCGGTCTCCGCCGATTATGTAGTAGATGGCGGCTCTGGACGAGACGATGTTCTTGTACCTGCCAATAAGCAGTTCTTCGGCTTCCGCGTCGCCCTTCTGGGCAAGCTCCACCAGCTGTTCGTCGGTGAGTTTCTTGAGTTCCTCGTAGTTCATGGCTTTCTCCTTTATCTGATGATCAGCGCCTCTGCCCGGCGGCTTCGAAAAGCACTATCGCCGCGGCGTTCGACGCGTTGAGCGAGTTGACGTGTCCGTACATGGGGATGGAAATTACATAGTCGCTCTTTGTCTTAAGGTTGGGCGACACGCCCTTCCCTTCCCCGCCTATTATGAGCGCCAGCGGACCCTTGAGGTCCGAAGCGCGGTAGTCCGTGCCGTCCATGTCTACGGCCGCGATCCACAGCCCCTTGGACTTGAGAAGATCTATGCAGCGCGACAGGTTGCCGGTCTTTGCCACCGGCACGTATTCTATGGCTCCGGCCGAGGCCTTTGCCACCGTCTCGGTGAGCGTTACGGAGCGCCTGGACGGTATTATTACACCGTGAGCCCCGGCGGCATCCGCGGAACGCAGTATTGCTCCCAGATTGTGCGGATCCTCCAGCTCGTCCAGAACTACGACCAGCGGATCCTCCCCTTTGGCTTTTGCAGCTGCCAGAATGTTCTCCACTCCCACGTATTTGTGAGCGGCGGCGTAAGCGGCGACACCCTGATGCGCCTTGCCGGGAGCCAGTTTGTCCAGGACCAGCTTGTCCACGTACTGGACGGGTATGCCCTCCTCGCGGGCGAGCGAAGCTATCTGGCGCGCGGAGCCCTCCGCGTCCTTCTGCATGAGCAGTTTGTCTATGGGGCGGCCCGCCTTTATGGCCTCCGTTATGGGGTTGCGGCCTATCAGCAGGTTGGGGTTCTCCTCCTGAAGCTGTGGCCTCTTTGCGGCGGATCTTGCCGTTCCGGTCTTTGCGGCGGCGCTGCGTCCGCCGGTCTTTGCCGCGGATCTGGAAGCAGTTCCGGAGACCTTAGCGGCCCCTGCCGTTCTGCCTCTGCCAGCGGTCTTTTTCCCTGCAGGCGCGGCGGTCTTTTCGTATTTAGGCCCCGTTCTGGGGTTGTCTCTCTTAGGCATTGCTGTTGTGCCTCTCTTCAGTAATTTCAATGGCTCTGCGCATCAGCTCCGCAAGCCGTTCCTTTTCTCCGCTCAGGTGCTTTAGCCCCAGCAGCGCTTCGAAAGCGGTGGCCCATTTGTAGTCCACCGGATCCGCGTTCTTCGGCTTAGTAGCGGTCTTGTGGTTGTGCGCTCTTCTTGCGAAATCTGCCTCGTCTTCCGTAAGGAACCCCTCGTCCGCCATGGTCCTGAGCGCCTCCGCCTGACCTGCGGCGCACACGAAGCGCACCCCCTCCTTGTGGAGAAGATCCGCACGCGGGGTGGAAGCAGTACGGAGCACGTGCTCCCTTACGTACAGCTCGTACAGAGCGTCGCCCAGGTACGCGAGCTCCAGAATATTCTTCTGTCCGGGGTCGTTCTGCATGTGCCGTTCCCGCGCCGGAAAGCGCTACGCTCTGTCTGCGTTGTTGAATATGTCTCTCAGAAAACCGGAGGAACTCTTTTTGCTCTGTCCGGGCGATCTGACACCTTTCTTAAGATCTGACGATCTGGACTCCCTGGGGAGTGTCTTTGAGGGTGATGCCTCTGGCTGCGAGCTCGTCGCGGATCCTGTCGGCTGTTGCCCAGTCTTTGGTTTTTCTTGCGGCTGCGCGCTCGTCGATGAGTTTCTGCAGTTCTGCATCTATTTCCTCTTTCTTTTCCTGTCTCAGAAGGCCCAGGACTCCGGTAAGTTCGTCCAGGAGCCCGAACGCTGCCTTGGCAAACGCCTTGGTGGCTCCGCCCGCTACGTCCCTGTTGATGTCCGCGACCAGTTCGAATATGGCGCTTATGGCGTCCGCGGTGTTAAGGTCGTCGTCCATGCTGTCGATGAACTTCTGCTTGTGAGCGTCGTAAGAGGCCAGCTTTTCCGCCTCCGCCGCCGTCATGTCGCCGTCCGCTCCGTGAGCCATCAGGTGCTGCAGGGTCGACTTGCAGTTCTGCATGCGCTCCAGGCCCGCCTTTGCGGCTTCCATAAGGTCCCTGGAGAAGTTGATGGGGCCTCTGTACTGCGCGCTCAGCAGGAAGTAGCGCAGCACTTCGCCGTCGTACTCCTTAAGGACGTCGCGCAGCAGGAAGAAGTTGCCCGCGGATTTGGACATCTTTTCACCGTCTATGTTTATGAAGCCGTTGTGCATCCAGTAGCGGCTGAAGGTCTTGCCTGTAAGGCCTTCGGACTGGGCTATCTCGTTCTCGTGATGCGGGAACTGCAGGTCCTCGCCGCCCGCGTGCAGGTCTATGGTGTCGCCCAGGTATTTCTTGGACATTGCGGAGCACTCTATGTGCCAGCCGGGACGTCCCATGCCCCAGGGGCTCTCCCAGGCGATCTCATCCTCGGACTTTCTGGCCTTCCAAAGCGCGAAGTCCAGCGGATCCTCCTTTATGTCGTTGACGTCCACGCGCGCGCCGGCTTCCAGGTCGTCTATGTTCTTGCCGGAGAGCTTGCCGTAGCCGGGGAACTTGCGGGTGCGGTAGTAGACGTCGCCGTTCACTTCGTAGGCCATGCCCTTGTCGATGAGGCCCTGCACGAACTTGATGATGTCCGGCATGGTCTGGGTGACGCGGGGATGGACGGTTGCAGGCGCAACGTTCAGTTGCTTTACGTCCTCGTAGTAGGCGGCGATGTACTTTTCGCCCACCTCCAGCGCGGATATGCCCTCTTCCCTGGCGCGGTTTATGATCTTATCGTCCACGTCCGTGAAGTTCTGGACGTATTTTACTTTCTGGCCGCGGTACTCCAGGTACTTGCGCATGGTGTCGAAGACCACGATGGGTCTTGCGTTGCCTATGTGTATGTAGTTGTAGACCGTGGGTCCGCAGACGTACATGGTGAGACGCTTGGGATCCTGCGGTACCAGTTCTTCTTTTCTTCTTGTAAGAGTGTTGTAAACTTTCATGTATGTGCCCTCGCCGGTCCGGGTCTGCTTTGCCGCAGCCCTTCCGGACCTACTTTTCTGCGTTGTACAGTTCTATGGCGGCGTCCGCTGCCTGATCGGCGGTCAGATCCACGCTGTCGCCTCCGCGGCGCAGCTTGTACTCGACTATGCCGTCCGCGGCCTTCTTGCCGACGGTGATCCTGATGGGGAAGCCGATAAGGTCCGCGTCCTTGAACTTGACGCCGGGGCGCTCGTCGCGCTCATCGATGACGACTTCCAGGCCCGCTGCCTCAAGACGCGCGGATATGCTTCCGGCTAAGCTCATCTGGACCTCGTTCTTGGAATTGATGACGGTGATGACCGCGTGATACGGCGCCACACTCATAGGCCAGATGATGCCGTTATCGTCGTGATTCTGCTCCACCACGGCGGCCAGAGTCCTTGTGACTCCTATGCCGTAACAGCCCATGAGCACGGGGTGCTCCTGCTGGTTCTCGTCCTTGTAGTTGAGGCACATGGGCACGGAGTACTTGTTTCCGAGCTTGAAGACCTGACCTACCTCTATGCCTCTGGCGCTCCTGACGGGCGCCCCGCATACCGGACAGGGGTCTCCCGCCTGCAGCAGCTTGATGTCCGTGACTATGTCCGCTTTGTAGTCGCGTCCGTAATTGACGTTTATGTAGTGGTGATCCGCCTCGCAGGCGCCTGCGCAGAGGTTCCTGGTGTTTATGAGCTCCGTGTCCGCTATTACGGTGCAGTCGTGCAGGCCGATGGGTCCGGTGAAACCGCCCACACAGCCCGTTTCCGCCGCCATTGCCGCCTCGTCCGCGAACTGCACGGCGTACTCCGGAAGCCCCAGGGCATTTACGAGCTTGGTCATGTTGAGCTGCCTGTCGCCCCTTATGAAGCACGCCACGTACTTGACCGGCGCGTTGGAATCCTCGGGGTCGAAGGTCTGCATCAGCAGCGCCTTTATGGTCTGCTTCTGCTCAAGGCCCAGGTATTCCGCCACTGCCTCTATGGTCTTGGTGCCGGGGGTATGCTTCTTTTCGAGAGGAAGCTCCTCTGCGGCTGCCGGGGCGTCGTCCTTGAAAGCTGCTCTCTCCGCGGTGGCTGCCATGGAGCAGTGCTCGCAGTAGATTATCTCCTCTTCTCCTACGTCCGAAAGAGCGCAGAACTCGTGGGAGTTATTGCCTCCTATGGCTCCGGAGTCCGCCTCCACCGCGCGGTACTTAAGGCCGCAGCGGTCGAAGACCTTCTCGTAGGCGTCGTACATCGCTTTGTAGCTGTCGTCCAGACTCGCCTCGTCGCGGTCGAAGGAATAGGCGTCCTTCATTATGAACTCGCGGCTGCGGATGAGACCGAAGCGCGGGCGCGCCTCGTCCCTGTACTTTGGCTGGATCTGATAGAGGTTGAGAGGCAGCTGACGGTAGCTGCTGACCTGCTGGCGCACCACGTCCGTGAAGATCTCTTCGTGGGTGGGCCCAAGGCAGAACTCTCTGTCGTTCCTGTCCTTAAGACGCCACATCTCCGGTCCGTAGGCGTACCAGCGGCCGGACTCCTGCCAGAGCTCGGCGGGCTGAAGCGCAGACATCAGGACCTCCTGAGCGCCCGCGGCGTCCATCTCCTGGCGCACAATATCCTCTATCTTTCTGAGACTGCGGAACCCGAGAGGCATGAAGGCGTAAACGCCCGACACCAGCTTTTTTATCATGCCCGCCCTTAAAAGCAGGATGTGGCTGGGAATCTCCGCCTCCGACGGGACTTCCCTTAAGGTGCTCAGAAACATCTTTGAAGCTTTCATGTTAATATCCTTTCCGAACGTCAGCGCGATGCGCGGACCAGTGTTTTATCTTTTTAGTGACCGGCGGGCGTCCGTCATCTTACGGTCGCTGTCGCGAAGCAGCTTATGGCTTCTCCGCTGCCGGTTATCCCCAGACCTTCCTCCGTGGTGGCCTTTACCGCGACGCTTCGCGGATCCATGCCCAGGGCTGCCGCGACGGCAGTTTTCATTTCTTCTATATACGGAGCCAGCTTCGGACGCTGTGCAACAATTGTAGCATCAACGTTGTACGGCGTAAAGCCCGAGTTTTCAAGCAGTCCGGCTACTTCCGCAAGCAGCGCGGCTCCGGCCATGCCCTCCGTTTCCTGCGCGTCGTCCGGGAAGTAATATCCGATGTCCCGAAGGCCCGCGGCTCCAAGCAGAGCGTCCGCTATCGCGTGGGCGCAGACGTCCGCGTCCGAATGACCCAGAAGGCCCTTCTCGTACGGCACTTCCACGCAGCCGAGCATCAGTTTCCGGCCGCTGACCAGCCGGTGTACGTCGTAACCGTTTCCGCAGCGCATCATGTCCGGAACGTCCTCCCTGGTGGTTATCTTGATGTTGGCGTAGTCGCCTTCAGTTATGGTGATCTTTGCGCCGGTGCGCTCCGCAAGGCCTGCCTCGTCCGTGCCGGCAAAGCCGTCCCGGGCTGCTTTTTCGAAGGCCGCGGCAAGCACTTCCGTCCTGAAGCCCTGAGGCGTCTGGACCTCGTAGAGTTTGTCCCTCTCCAGCGTCTTTTCCGCTGTCCTTATCGTGCTCTTGGGCTTTACGCAGGGCACCGCGGCTTCGGCTCCGCCCTTAAGAGCGGCGATCACGCCGTCTATTACCTCCGCGCTTACGAACGGTCTGGCGCCGTCGTGGACCAGCACGAACGGATCATCATTCCCTACTGCCTCGAGCCCCTTCCGCACAGTCTCCTGCCTTGTGCTTCCGCCTTCGCGGACCATCACCTTGGGGACAACGCCCACGTCGGAAGTGCACGCGTGCAGATGCTCCGCAAGCATGTCCCGGCAGTAATCTACGTCCCCCGGAGGGCACATCACCGCTACTTTGCTTACTTCCTTAACACGGCAAAAGGCCCTGACAGTCCTTGCAAGGACCGGAAGGCCGTCTATGGTCAGATATTGCTTTGGGACCGGGCCTCCCATACGGCTGCCCGATCCCGCTGCTGCTATTATTACTGCTACGTTTCGCATGGCTCAGTTGGGTTTTGCGAATATCATGCGCCCCGCGGAAGTCTGAAGGACGCTTGTTACCGTAGTTGAAACGGTCTGCCCTATCAGCTTCTTGCCGTTCTCCACGACTATCATGGTGCCGTCGTCCAGATAGGCCAGCGCCTGCGAGTTCTCCTTGCCCTCCTTCACCAGGAAGACCTTGAGCGTCTCCCCCGGAAGCACTACCGGCTTAAGGGTGTTGGCCAGTTCGTTGATGTTGAGCACCGGCACGCCCTGTATGGCCGCCACTTTATTGAGGTTGAAATCGTTGGTGACGACTACGCCCTTCATGGTCTGGGCAAGCTTAAGGAGCTTGACGTCTACCTCGGGGATGTCGTCCAGCGACTTGTCGGAGCTGGTGTCGTAGATCTCTATGCCGTACTCGGACTGGATCTTGTTGAGTATGTCAAGACCTCGGCGTCCCCTGTTGCGCTTGAGGGAATCCGATGAATCCGCGATGTGCCTGAGCTCGACGAGCACGAAGGTGGGAATGACTATGTCCCCCTCTATGAAGCCCGTCTTCAAGATGTCGACTATCCTGCCGTCGATTATTACACTGGTATCCAGTATTTTGGGCGCCGCGCCCGCGCGGCTCTTGTTCTTACGTTTCGAACTCTGCTGGTCCTTGGCTGCGTTCTGCCCCAGAAAAGGAAGCCGTATGTCCGGCGCGAACCTCTTCGCGACAGCAACGCCAAGCGTACCGAAGGCAATGTACAGCAGCACGGTCAGTATCACGTTCAGATTGAACACCTGCAGCGCCTGGATCCCATTAATAATCGGCGAGATCAGGTAGGCGATCAAAAGTCCGGCGATAAGGCCCACTACTATCGGTATCAGATCCTCCGTGGAGAGCTTTTCAGAAAGCTCCGTGACCACGTTGTTTGCTACCGTCTGCCCTTTTCTGGAGAGTGCCGTGAAAACATAAAAGAAAATAAGTCCGAATAAAGCTGTCGCGACAACGACGATCAGAGTCTGTTCGCCTGCAAGGAGCCCCGAAAGGACGTCCCAGTTCTCGACAAGATAAGTCGACACTCCGTAACCCAGCAGCATTCCGCAGAACGTAAGGACTATGCGGAATACTTTTTTGAGCATTTTTTATCCTCCTGGTTATTCAATTGTCTATATAAATCACGACTTACGGTCTTTTCAGATCGATTCGTCGATGAGGGCTAAAGCTGCCGTATCGTTTACGTTCAGCACCATGGTCATCTCCGAACAGAGTATCTGTTTGGCGGTGTTGAGGAGCTTCTTTTCGCCTGTGGAGAGCTTCTTGACCCTGTCTACCCTTACCAGGTTGCGTATTACTTCCGCCACCTGCTCCGGATCTCCGGTCTTGAGCTTCTCCATGTTGTCGCGGTTGCGGCGGTTCCAGTTCTCGTCCATGGGAGTGGACTCCGAAGCCAGGACCTTGTAGATGTTGTCGAATTCCGACGGCTCAACGACAAAACGCAGTCCAATGTCCTCCGCGCCGCGCACGGGGACCATTACCTGCATGTTGCCGCCCTTGATCCTGATGATGTAATACGCTCTCGTCTCCCCCAGGATCTGCCTGTCTTCTATTTTTTCGACCAGCCCTGCACCGTGCATCGGGTACACGACTTTATCGCCGACTGCGAACATCCGACTATCCTCCGATAGAGATTATACTCCATTGTGGAAAAATAGTCAATAAATCGAAAATGTGTATTTTATTACTGAATACCCGCTCTGTCAATAGATATTTTCAATTAATCGATCTATTTATTCAGCGGGAGCGAGAACCAGAACCTGCTGCCCTCGCCGGGCTTGCTCTCTACACCGTATTCCGCGCCGTGTTTCTGCAGTATCTCGGAGGCGATGGAGAGCCCCAGACCCGTACCCTGAGCGCTTCTGGCGCCCTGCTTGCTGGCCTTCTGGTAGCGGTTCCATATCTTCTGAAGATCCTCTTCGGCGATGCCTATGCCCTTGTCTTCCACTGAACAGACTATCCTGCCGCCGTCCTTGGTAAAGCGCAGAACAACGTCCTTGTTGTCCCTGCTGTACCTTACAGCGTTGGACAGAAGATTGGCTATCACCTGCTGTATCCTGCGCCTGTCGCCGTGCACCATGGCGCTGCCTTCCGCGGGGACGAAGCTTATCTTAAAGCCCTCCTGCTCCATTACCTTATAAGTGGACAGGACTGCTTCGCCGGCCTCCTGAATGTCGAAGTCCGCCATCTCCATCTCCACGACTCCTGCCTGCATCTTGGACAGGGTGAGTATGTCCCCGACCAGTTCGTCCAGACGGTCCGTCTCGTTGATGATGACTTCCAGATGCTCCTCGCGCTTTACCGGGTCGTCTCCGGAGATGTCCCTTATCAGCTCCGCGTAGGATTTGATCATCGTGAGCGGCGTTCGCAGATCGTGCGAGACGTTGGCTATAAGGTCCTTCTGAAGAGCGTCCGACGCCTTAAGATCTGCCGCCGCCTGATTGAGCGTATCCGCCAGATCCGAAACTTCCTTATAGTCTCCGCCCTTGAAGGAAACGTCGTAGTTGCCCTTCGCAAGCTCTCTGGCATCCTTCTCGATCTCGGAGATGGGCTTTGCAAGGCGCTTTGCGGTGAGCCGCGCCACAACGACGCCTACGATCAGCGCCACCACGGTAACGATGAGCAGCTGGGATCTGATTATCCCAACGGCCGGTCCTATGGGCGTGATGGTAGCAATGGCGTAGATGTATACCGGGTTGCTGTCGCTGCCCTCCACGTATCTTGCATAGACGTAGTCCTTGCCGTCGCCGAAGGGACCCTTTGCAGTAAAGGAGACCTCGCTCTGGCCGCTCTCCCGGAGCATGGTCCGGGCCTGCGCTATCAGCTGCCTGGTGTTGGCGCGGATGCGCACTGCCTGAAGGTCGGAAGAGGAGATGTAGAACGTTCCGTCCGTGGACTCTATCCAGAAGTATATGTCGTTGTCCTCCGTCTTCTGGCCCAGGAAGGTCATGAACTTTTCGTAGGACAGATCCGGCCCGCCGGAGGAATAATAATCGCATACGGAACTGACCGCCGCGCTGCAGCGCCTGCCCATGGAATATTCGTAATACCTGTCCAGGAAGACGGACTGGAATATCCAGAGAAGCGCCATCAGAAAAACGGCGAAAACGATAAAGGACGCCGCAAGCCGGGCCCTTAAGCTCTTTACGGGACGTCCTTTTTCTTTATTCGATGTTTCTTTTTGTTCAGTCTTCAAATTTGTATCCTATGCCCCGGACGGTCACTATCTTGTCTCTGTATTTTCCGAGACGCCCGCGGAGATTCTTTATGTGTGTGTCTATGGTGCGGTCGTCGCCGAAGAAATCGTATCCCCAGATGTCCTGAAGCATCCTGTCGCGCGACAGCGCCATGTTCTTGTTCTGCATGAGGTAGGCCAGGATCTCGTATTCCTTAAGGGTGCAGTCCACCTTTACGCCGTCCACGGTCACGGTCCTGGAGTCCGTATTGATCTCCAGTCCGTCGGAAGCCAGAACGGGGTTCCTTGCGGCTTCAGCGCTGTGCTGCTTCCTTGCCAGGACCGCGGCCACCCTTGCCATAAGTTCCTTGGGGCTGAAGGGCTTTACCACGTAATCGTCTATTCCCAGTTCGAAGCCGAAGAGCTTGTCATACTCCTCGCCGCGCGCAGAGAGCATGATGATTGGGATGTCCTTCTCCTTCTTGATCTCCTTGCATGCGGAGTATCCGTCAAGCCGGGGCATCATTATGTCCATGATTATCAGGTCGTAATCGTTGTTGAGGCACTTTCCGACGGCCTGCATGCCGTCTTCCGCCTCGTCGGTCTCGTATTTATTGAAATGGGCGTATTCGCGTATGACCTCTCTGATCTTTGCTTCGTCGTCCACTATGAGTAGCTTTGCCATTGTGCGCCTCCTGTTTTCTTTACCGGTGATGGCTTTTATGCAAATATATTAAACTTTATTTTTGTGAAATCTGTGAAGAAGCCGTGAGAGCTTCGGCAAGCGTCCTTACGCCTATAAGCTCCATGCCTTCCGCCG
>JAFZRK010000085.1 GCA_017619905.1 Bacillota bacterium | reverse complement strand
GCGAACTGCTGGCGGAGAGCAGACATTTCAGGTTCTAAGGCGCCGCGGTACGGCATTCGGCAGGGCTGAAGACCTTGCGCAGACGCCGCGGGCAGACAGGAGATCGATAATATGAAACTAGCGCTTTCGGATAACATTCGCGCGCTCAGGAAAGAAAAGGGCCTCACGCAGGAGCAGCTTGCGGAGGTCCTTAACGTTACTACGGGGGCCGTTCACAAGTGGGAGGCCGGTCTGTCCATCCCCGAGCTGGACATGATCTTAAAGCTGGCGGAGCTCTTCAGCACTTCCGTGGACGCGCTGCTGGGATATCAGATACAGGACGACCGGCTGGAAACGATAAAGGAACGGATCTCGGCGTACTGCCGTGTAATGGACCCGGAGGCCATCCCCGAAGCGGAGAAAGCGCTGCTCAAATACCCCAACACCTTCGAGATAGTCCACATCTGTGCCATCGTCTACCTGATCTACGGCATGGCCGACAGCGACAAGGCGCTCATCCGCA
Source organism: Bacillota bacterium (assembly GCA_017619905.1). Taxonomy (GTDB): domain Bacteria; phylum Bacillota; class Clostridia; order Peptostreptococcales; family Anaerovoracaceae; genus RUG13409. Next base: position 3,828 of record JAFZRK010000085.1, on the reverse strand, counting down.
GGGGCAAGGACCTTATGGAGAAGACCCTGCAGCTCCTGCCGCAGAACAAGGACCCCAAGATAAGCGAGCACACGATATACAAGGACATCTCGATGGCGTACTACGCGCTGGGCGAGATCGACAAGTGCGTGGACATGATGAAAAAGAACAACGTGGGCGGCCTGTTCAACGACGAGATAGGGTCGATTCTGGCTTTCGAGAAGCGCGCGGACGTGGCGGAGCCCTTCCTTTCCGAGGGACTGCTGCTCGGCGTATCCGGGCTCGTGAACGTGGCGACCGGCTACGCGATGATCTTCCTGCACCGCAGGGACTTCGTTTCGGCAAGGGACGTGCTGCTCTGGGGCTGCGGACTGGTGACCGGGCTCAAGCGCAGGGACGAGGCGGGCTACATGGACAAGATGTACGTGGAGATGCTGGTGATGCTTTCCGCCGCGCAGCTAAGGACCGACGGCAGGGAGGCCGCGGAGGAGACCGTCAGGCGCGCGCTTGAGGTGGCGGAGCGTTTCGACGCGGCTCCGGACTTCGGCCTCAGCGACATCAAGTTCGTATCCGGCCTGGAGGAATACAGCAACCACGATGCCATGGGCGCCACAGCGGCGGAGGCGATAAAGAACATCCTCGGATACATGGGCGATCCCGAGGCCGAGGCGCTCTGGGAAGAAGCGCGAAGCCCTGAAAACACTTGACACACCGCGGGTTTTACGCAATTATATAGTATATTCTTTGCTTGGGAGAACGGAATGGCAGTACGCTTTACCAACAACTCCATGATGGGCATGTTCGTGCGCGGGGGAGCCGCGCCGCTTTAGGATGCCCGGGGAAGCAGAGTTTTTACGTTAAGTACGGACCGGAGGGCATCTTCCGGCCGTTTTTATTTCAAGAGGAATGCGGGGCCGGCCCCGGCATTCGAAGGAGAACGCAATGTCAGAGAAAAAGAGCTACTACATCACTACGCCGATCTACTATCCGAGCGACAACCTGCACATCGGCCACACCTACTGCACCGTAATGGCGGACGCCGTGGCGCGCTTCAAGCGTCTGCAGGGGTACGACGTGATGTTCCTTACCGGCACGGACGAGCACGGCCAAAAGATAGAAAAGAAGGCCGCGGACGCGGGCGTCACGCCTCAGGAGTACGTGGACCGCATCGTGGACGGCATAAAAGAGCTGTGGAAGACCATGGAGATCAGCTACGACGACTTCATCCGCACCACCCAGCCGCGCCACATAAAGTGCGTTCAGGACATCTTCATGAAGATGTACGAGAAGGGCGACATCTACAAGGGCGAGTACGAGGGCTGGTACTGCACGCCGTGCGAGAGCTTCTGGACCGAGAGCCAGCTTAAGGACGGAAAGTGCCCGGACTGCGGGCGCCCCGTGGAGAAGGCCAAGGAGACGGCGTATTTCTTCCGTCTGTCCAAGTACGCGGACAAGCTGGTGGAGCTCTTAAAGGGCGGCGAGTTCCTGCAGCCCATGACGCGCGTAAACGAGATGCTCGGATTTATCGACCAGGGCCTGGAGGACCTGTGCATAAGCCGCGAGAGCGTAAAATGGGGCATCCCGGTGCCCATCGACGAGTTCAACACCATCTATGTGTGGCTGGACGCGCTCAGCAATTACGTGACCGCGCTGGGCTACCCGTCCGTGGACGGCGAGAGCGACGAAAAGTATAAGAAATACTGGCCCGCGGACTGCCATCTGGTGGGCAAGGAGATAGTTCGTTTCCATTCCATAATCTGGCCGGCCATGCTGATGAGCCTGGAGCAGCCCGTTCCGAAGCACGTGCTGGGTCACGGGTGGCTGCTGATCGACGGCGGCAAGATGAGCAAATCCGTAGGAAACGTGGTGGACCCGGTGGTCCTGATCGACCGCTACGGCGTGGACGCGCTGAAGTACTTCCTGCTCCGCGAGTACACCTTCGGGCAGGACGGCAACTTCACCAACGAAGTGATGATAAACCGCATGAATTTCGACCTGGCCAACGACCTGGGCAACTTGGTGTCGCGCACGGTCACGATGATAGAGAAGTACTGCGGCGGCGTCATCCCTGCGCACAACGAGGCGGCTTCGGAGGCCCCGGACGGCGAGCTGAGGGAGACCGTGCTTGCAGCGTGGAAGGGCGTTGAGGCTCACATGGACAAGTTCGAGTTCAATTACGCGCTGGAGTCCATCTGGACAGGCATACGCCGCACCAACAAGTACATAGACGAGACGGCGCCCTGGGTCCTGGCCAAGGACCCGGAGAAGAAAGCGCGCCTGGACGAAGTGATGCACAACCTTGCGGAGTCGCTTCGCGTGGCTTCCATCCTCATATATCCGTTCATGCACACCACGGCGGACAAGATTCGCGGCCAGCTGGGCATTGCCGGCGAGCCGGTATGGGACGAGGCCAAGGTATTCGACAAGCTGGGCGGCGAAAAGGTGCAGAGGGGCGAGGTGCTCTTCCCGCGTCTGGACGTGGCAAAGGAGCTGGAGGCGCTCGAGGAGATAAAGAAGGCGTCTTCCGGCCCGCAGATACACTACGAGCCGTTCAAGGAAGACATAGAGTTCGACACCTTCGAGAAGCTGGACCTGCGCGTTGGCACCATCCTCTCCGCGGAGAAGCACCCCAAGGCGGACAAGCTGCTGGTGTTCCAGGTGGACCTGGGCAGCGAGAAGCGCCAGATCATATCCGGCGTGGCGGCCCACTACAAGCCGGAGGAGTGCGTCGGCAGGAAGGTAATGGCGGTGGTCAACCTTAAGCCCAGGAAACTGCGCGGTCTGGACAGCTGCGGAATGCTGCTGTTCTCGGAGGACCCGGAGGGCCATCTCCACTTCGTATCGCCGGACGACGCGCCCGGAATGACCATAAACTAGCGGAGGGGCCGGCATGAAGACGATATACCTGCTGTATGCGGGCATTATAATATTCATTCTGAACATTATATTGAACAGAGTGCTCCATCTGATGCCTCAGAAGGCGATGATCACCATTTACGGCGTGGCCGTCGCGCTGATCTTTCTGGGGATAGTCTGCTCGGTGCTGCTGTAGGCGGAACATTCATCTACGGAGGAACGGTCATGGACAAACTAACAGATTACATAGCATGGCTGGGGGACGTGGACTTCGACGCCAGGCCGCTGAACGAGGCGGACGCGCTCATAATGTGCGTCATCTCCTACTTTGACCTGAGCCCGGCGATGGACCCGGACGGCGGCACGTTCTACCTTAAGGACTGCGCGCAGCCCGGGAATTCCGGCAAGCTGGGCCTTAAGATAACAGGCGGCGACCTGGGCAACTCTGACATCTTCCTGGCGGCGGCTCAGTCGAGGCGCTTCGGCGAGCTCGTAATAACCCGCTTCGTGGACCAGTTCGACCCGGACAAGGACCTGCAGTTCTCGGCCGTGGTGCTAAGCTGGAAGGACCGGTTCTCCTTCATCGCCTACCGCGGCACGGACGACACGCTGGTCGGCTGGAAAGAGGACTTCATGATCGCCTACACGCAGACCCAGGCGCAGAAGATGGCCGTGGAGTACGCCAAGGCGGCCATCAATTTCAAGCCGGCGAAGAGCAAAGGCAGGACTCCCGCGGGCATCATCGGCTCCAAGAGCAACAAAAAAGACCGGGTCTGGTACATAGGCGGCCATTCCAAGGGCGCGAACCTTGCCATGTACACGGCCTGCATGCTTTCCGACAGGGATCTGGCAAAGGTGGAGAGGGTGTTCGTGCTGGACGGCCCGGGCTTTGCGCCGGAGGTGGTGGACACGGAGCTGCTCAAGCGCATAGACGGCAAGACCACCCGAATTATCCCGGAATACAGCGTCATAGGACGGCTCATGGAACCGCAG
>JAFZRK010000084.1 GCA_017619905.1 Bacillota bacterium | reverse complement strand
TCCACGACCTGGACGAGCGCGAGTTCACACGTACGCTGTGGCGCATGGAGACCGAGTGCATGATCGTCGTCCCTGACGGCGTCAACGTTCTGCCGTGGATGCTCTGCGGCACCACCGAGATAGGGCAGGCCACCGCGGAAAAGATGAAGACCGCGCGGCTCGTGGTCTGGGCGCAGCACGGAATCTACGGCGCAGGGCGCGACCTGGACGAGGCGTTCGGCCTCATAGAGACCGCGGAAAAAGCCGCCGGAATATGGCTCAGGATCGCTCACTTGCCTATCAAGCAGACGCTTTCGGACGCGGATCTGAAGCTCATTGCCGAGCGCTTTGGCGGAAAGCCCAGAGAGGGCTGGCTGGACTGAGTGTCGCTTAGACCGGAGCCCCGGACCGTGCGCATCCCGATGTGCCGGACAAAACAAATGAACACTGCAAAGGACGGCTTTCCGGGCCGCCCTTTTTGCGTGCATACGCGTATTCACCCCAATTTCGTGCGGGCATCACAGAAACGGCACGCTCATGCGTCAAAATACAGAATAGAAAGGGGGCGTCTGCCCTCCGGACGGTTTATCAGGAGCCGCAAATATGATATAATAAAATATTACTAAGAACACAACACAGGAGGCCGAAAATGAAGAGAAAAGCAGCATTCATCCTGGCGCTTATGATGGTGCTCTGCGCGGTCCTTTCCGCGTGCGGAAACACTACACCCAAGCCCTCTGCCAAGGACCCTGTCACCAAGGACGCCCTCATAGGCGGATACCTCAAGAAGGCGCAGGCAGCCAAGGGAGGCGCCTATAAGATCCTGATGGACATAAAGATGAACGTCAGCGCGCTCGGACAGTCCCAGACCATCGAGATGAGTGCCGACATGGACATAGAAAGCACGGAAGACGCGGCGCACATCAGCGGCAAAGCCACGGTCAACACGGAAGGAAAGCCCCAGACGGAGACCATCGAGACTTATACCGTAAAGGGCGCCGACGGTTTCGACGTCTACACCTGCACCGACGGCGAGTGGTACAAGTATCACACCGACATGAGCGTGAAAGGCGACATCCAGGACGTCCTGACGGTTCAGGATACCTCTTCCATGGAGATGACCGAGACCGACACCGAATATCTGGTTACCGGCACCGTACCTCTGGCGGAAGTTTTTGACGCCATAAAGAACTACATCGGCGGCTACGAGGACATAGGCGGTCTCGGCTTCGACCTGAGCTCCCTGGACCTTAAAGGCGTGGAGCCCGCAAAGACCACCTACCACTTCGACAAGACCACGGAGGAACCCACCGGCGTGGACATCGACATGGCGGACTGCATGAAGGGTCTGGTGGAGCAGCTGATCAAGGCGCTCGCCGGCTCACTGTCCGGTGAAAGCGGCATGTCGGGCATAGACCTCTCCTCGTTCATAAAGATCGAGGCGGAGAAGTTCACGATCTCCCTTACGAATCTGCAGTTCGACAAAGACGTTAAGATAACGCTTCCGGACGCCGCGAAGAACGCGTCGGAGATAAAAGAAGAGCCCGAGATCCCGGACGGATACGGACTGTTCGGCGTGAACGAGCTCAACATGTGGCTGCCGAGCGAGTTCGAAAGCATGGACGTGGAGGGCTATACGGGTGCGTACGGCAGCAATTACGCTCTGGTCCTGATACTCGAGGAAGAAAAATCGATACTGGTCGGCTACGCGGACAAGATGGACGAATATGTGAATCTTGTCGTGCAGGCAAATAAGAGCAAGGGCGTTACCGGCGCCGACTACGAAAACGGCCGCCCGATCTTCGAATATACAATGACGTCCGACGGCGTCACTTACGCGTATTACACCTCCGCCTACGAGTCCGAAGAGGCGTTCTGGCTGGTGCAGTTCGCCTGCTACGAGTCCGACTACGCCACGCTGAGGCCACTGTTCGTCCAGTGGGCGGATTCGGTAACGTTTGACTGATGTAGGCAACTGTCCCATATAAAGAATACTGACGGATGCTCCAGATAAAGAACGTAAGAAAAGAATACCGCACGGGGACGCTGGTCCAGACCGCTCTGGACGACGTCTGTCTTGCGCTGCGCGAAAGCGAGTTCGTGGCCGTGCTGGGCCCCAGCGGTTCCGGCAAGACCACGCTTCTTAACCTTATAGGGGGTCTGGACCGCTACGACAGCGGCGATCTTATCATCAACGGAGTTTCCACCAAAAAGTACATGGACCGCGACTGGGACTCCTACAGGAACCACACCATAGGGTTCGTTTTCCAAAGTTATAATCTTATACCTCATCAGAGCGTGCTCGCGAACGTGGAGCTCGCTCTTACCATATCCGGAGTTTCCCGCTCCGAAAAGCGGAAGAGAGCGACCGAAGCCCTGGAAAAAGTGGGCCTGGGCGACCAGCTCCACAAGAAGCCCAACCAGATGTCCGGCGGACAGATGCAGCGCGTAGCGATAGCCCGCGCCCTTGTAAACGACCCGGACATACTGCTTGCGGACGAGCCTACCGGCGCCCTGGACACCCACACCAGCATCCAGATAATGGAGCTTCTTAAGGAAGTTGCGAAGGACAGGCTGGTGGTAATGGTAACTCACAATCCCGAGCTTGCCAACGAGTACGCCACAAGGATAGTGCAGCTGAGGGACGGCCGCATAATATGCGACTCCGACCCCTTCGACCCGGAGGTGGAGACCGAGGCGGTCCACAAGAACCTGGGCCACGCCTCCATGTCATTCTTTACAGCGCTGGCGCTGTCCTTCAACAACCTGTGGACCAAGCGCGGCCGCACCATACTCACCGCTTTCGCGGGATCCATAGGAATAATAGGCATTGCGCTGATATTGTCGCTGTCCAACGGCGTTGACGCGTACATCAAGAACATAGAAGAAGAGACCCTGTCCGAGTACCCGCTCATGATAGAGTCCTCCGGCGTGGACTTCTCCGGCATGTTCATGCAGATGGAGCAGGCCGGCAGCAGTTCGGACGACAAGGAGAAAGAGGAAGAGCAGGCGAACGTGGAGGCCAAGGAGCGCCGCATCGCCATGAACATGTTCTCCGGCATCAAGAGCAACGACTTGGCGTCCTTCAAGAAGTACCTGGACGAAAACAGCAAAGAAGTGATGGAGAACGCGGTGGCCGTGGAGTACAGCTACCCCGTGTCCCCGCAGATATACCGCCTGGACGACAAGGTCGGCTACAGGCAGATCCACCCGGATCAGACGCTCAGCAAGATGGGGGTCTCCTACGGTGGCTTCTCCAGCTACATGATGATGAACGGCGACTGCTTCTTCGCGCTGCCGGAGAAGGACGAGCTCTACAGGGACCAGTACGAGATCAAGGCCGGTCGCTGGCCCGAAAAATACAACGAGCTGGTGCTGGTGCTTCCGCCCAGCGGCTCCGTAAGCGACACCACGCTGTATTCGCTGGGGCTCAAGGACATGTCCGAACTGGACGACATGATAGACCGCTACATGCGCGGCGAGACCGTTCAGACACCGGACGGGCCCGTCGCCACCTATACCTACGAGGACTTCATGGGTCTGGAGTTCAAGCTGGTGGACATCACCGGGACCTACGAGTACGACTCCACCTACGGGGTCTACGTGGACCGCAGCCAGAACCAGGACTACATGCTGCAGCTTGTAAAGGACAGCGAACCGATCACCATCGTGGGCGTTGTAAAGCCGGCGGAGGGCGCCAAGGCGACCATGCTCAGCTACGGAGTCTGCTACCATCACGATCTGATTGGCTATGTAATGGACCAGTCAGAAAACAGCGACATAGTAAAGGCGCAGAAGGCGGACCGCACGGTCAACGTGTTCACCGGCAAGGCGTTCGGCGAGGAGGAGAGCGAGCCCTTCGACATGTCGAGTCTGTTTACGTTAGACGGCGACGCGATGGCGGGCGCATTCCACATAGACCAGAGCGCCCTCAACATGGATCTTTCGGATCTGGGCGATCTGGACTTTTCAAAGGTGAACATAGACTTTTCGCAGGTAGACCTGTCAGGGCTGCAGGACGTCGACATGACCCCTGCCGTCGAGGATTTCATGAACTCGGAGATAGGGCAGAAGATCGCGTCCGGAGACCCCGGCTACACCGTGGATCAGGAGGAGCTCCGCAAGCAGATAAGCAGCTCCATGGGACTGGTCTCCGAGCAGGTGCAGCCAATAATCCAGGCGCAGATCGACAAGATACTGCAGTCTGTAATGGACCAGCTGATGGACCAGGTGGAGGAAAAGCTGGAGAAGTCCATGGGGCAGTTCGCGGGGAACCTCCGCAACGCCGTGTGGGTGGACACGGACGCGTTCGCCGGCGCAATACAGTTCAACATGGAAGGCAGCGAGCTTAGCGAACTGATGATGTCCATGGCTCAGGACAGTAAGGAGAGCTACGAAGGCAACCTGCGCAAGTTCAACAGCGCGGACGAGGACCAGCCGTCCTCCATACTCATCTATCCAAAGGACTTCGAGAGCAAGGGCAGGCTGTCGGCGCTGATCGATACCTACAACGCGGAGGTAAGAGAAGCCGGCCTGGACGACAAGGTGATAACCTACACGGACTACGTGGCCACGCTGATGTCCTCCGTAACGACGATAGTAAACACCATAAGCTACGTGCTCGTGGCGTTCGTGGCGATATCGCTGATCGTGTCGTCCATAATGATAGGCATAATAACCTACATCTCCGTGCTTGAGCGCACCAAGGAGATAGGAATACTGCGGGCCATAGGCGCGTCCAAGCGCAACATAGCGCAGGTGTTCAACGCGGAGACATTCATAGTTGGTCTGATGGCGGGCATTCTGGGCGTCGCGGTGGCGCTGCTGATACTGATACCGGGCAACGCGGTGATCCATTCGCTGACCGGCAACCCGGACGTGAGCGCGGTACTTCCGGCGTTCGGAGGCCTGGCGCTGGTGATAATAAGCGTGGTGCTGACCGTCATCGGCGGACTTATACCGTCCGGCAAGGCGGCAAGGAAAGATCCCGTGGCGGCGCTGCGCAGCGAATGACAGGCGCGGCATTACGGTCCGCACAATAAGCAAATACTCCGCGCGGGCTGCGCGGTAGGAATAAAAGGAGCAATGGTCTTGAAAGAAAAGATCTCCCCGGTAAACTTAATTAAGCGGCTGATAGTGTTCTGCATAGGGCAGCTGATACTGGCGCTGGGCGTCGTCATAGCGGTAAAGTCCGCGCTTGGCGCGAGCCCAACGACGGGCATCCCCAACGTCATCTACCAGATACTGCTCAGCAAGGGCAACACGTCGCTTGGGCTGGGCACCATAACCACGGCCATCTACTGCGTGTACATACTGGTGCAGTTCCTGATACTGCGCAGAGACTTTAAGCTCCACATGCTGCTGGAGATAGCAGTATCCTTCATATTCGGATACTTCCTGTCGCTGGGGCAGGGCATACTGTCCTTCATACCGGCCCCCGAAAGCTACGTCATGCGGCTGGTGTACCTGATAATAAGCATCCCGATCATGGCGCTGGGCATCGCGGTGTACGTAACTCCGCAGATCTCCCCGGCTCCTGCCGAGGGCGTTACGGCGGCCATGTCGCAGAAGACGGGTTGGCCGGTTCCCAGGTGCCTGCTGATATTCGACGTCGCTATAGTCGCGGTGGCGGTGGCGCTGTCGCTCATATTCTTCCACGGACTTGTAGGCGTGCGCGAGGGCACAATAATCTGCGCTCTTACGCTGGGCCCGGTGATGAAGCCGATAATGAGCGTCATCCAGAAGCCGCTCATGGACTTCTGCGGAACTCAGACCAAGCGCGCGGCAGCCATGGCTCAGGCGGAGGCCGCGGCCTTCGACCCCGGCAAGCTGATCATAACCGTGGACTGGGAGTTCGGCTCCAGCGGAGACATCCTTGCCTACGACATCGCCGAGAAGCTGGGCGCCAAGGTCTATTCCAACGACGAGCTCGTAAGCATGGAGATAGAAGAATCCGGCCTGCCGGAGCGCTTCGTAACGGAGCACGAGAAGCTCATGAGACACAGCGCGGTGTACGATTACTCCACCTACGCCTACATGATACAGCAGACCCTGGACCCGCTGGACGAGCTGTACGCGGCGCAGGTAAGGGTGCTGCGCAGGATAGCGAAGGAAGAAAAGCGGGCGGTCATTCTGGGACACTGCGGAAACTACATTCTGCGCGACGACCCGAACTGCTTCAAGATATTCGTGCACGCGGACCGCAAAGACCGCGTGGCGCGTTCCGAGAGACGCCACAACCTGGACGAGGAAGCGGCGGAAAAGGCGATGCACGCCACGAACAGATCCCGCTCCAAGTATCATCAGGACTTCACCGGCGAGATGTGGGGCCAGGCGCGCTACTACGACATGACGCTGAGTCTTTCCGCTTTTACAAGGGACAACAGCTCGCCGCTGGTGGTGGACGCCATAGAGCGCTGGAAGGCCGGAAATAAGGATCATCACACAAAATATTCCACACAAGAGTAGCAGTTTATAGTATAATAATCTGTAAATCATCAGGGGGAAAAGGGACAGATGGCAAGGTATAACAAGAAAAGCAGCGGATCGCTCGGAGCCGTGGCGCTGATCGTCATAGCGGCGATGGTGCTGTCGTCCGTAATAGGCGTGGCAATGGGCAACAGCGAAACGGGAAAGACACCCTCCGGGACGCCTTCCGGAAACGTAACGCCTTCCGGCAACACCGTGGATCCTTCAGGGAATCCGAGCGGCGGGGATCAGACGGATCCGGATAAGGAACCGGGCCCCAGGGAGACTGCGCTCTCCAGGCAGGACTTTACCATAGACCCTGCCACGGGCATGGCCAAGGAGATCAAGGTAGTTGACGACAACTACATGATCCTGGTCAACCGCAGCCATCCGCTGGCTCAGGCATACAAGCCGGACGACATGGTAACGGTTAAGTACACCGTTTCCGGCGTTGGCGTAAAGGGCGAGACGGACCAGCTCCGCAAGGTAGCCGCCGAAGCATTCGAAGCGATGGTGGAAGCAGCGGAGGAGCAGGGCATATTCATAAAGATGCGCACGGGCTACAGGTCCTACGAGTATCAGAGGGACCGCCTCTACAACCCGGAAGTAAAGAACAAGGGCGAGATCGAGGCCAACAAATCCACCGCAAAGCCAGGCCAGTCCGAGCATCAGACCGGTCTGGCGCTGGACATAGGCGGAAAGTCCCAGAACTACGCGCTTTCGTACGAGTTTGGGGAGACCGAGGAAGGCAAATGGGTGGCGGCGCACTGCCACGAGTTCGGCTTCATAATCCGCTACGTGGACGGCACCAAGAAAGAGCCCGGAGCGCTTACCGGCTACGTCTTCGAGCCCTGGCACATACGCTACATAGGTGTTAAGGCAGCCACGGAGATGTTCCAGCAGGGCGGCGGAAAGCTCACCTACGAAGAATACCTGGGCATACTGGACTAGGCGTCCGCACCGCGGCGCTGCCCGGCCCGTGACAAAACCGTGCCGCTGAGCGCATTACAGCGATAATAAAACAATCGGTTCACATATAAAACAACAGATCGGAGGAGCAATGGCACAGTATTTCAACGAACCTTCAAGGACATTCAGCGAGTACCTTCTGGTGCCCGGTTACACCGGCCCGGACTGCATCCCGGCAAACGTGGATCTGTCCACACCGCTCGTAAAATTCAAAAAAGGCGAGGAGCCGGAGCTTAAGCTCAACATCCCCATGACCTCGGCCATAATGCAGTCGGTCTCCGGCGTAAAGCTGGCGGTCGCGCTGGCCCAGGAGGGCGGC
>JAFZRK010000083.1 GCA_017619905.1 Bacillota bacterium | reverse complement strand
CATTTGGGAAGATACCTGTCATAGTACCCTCCTCCGTGGCCGAGCCTTCGAAGTTCTTCGTCGAAAGCCACGCACGGTACCAGCACCAGATCGAACTCTCCGGGCTGCACCAGCCTGGCTTTGGATGTGTCCGGCACCCTCAGGCCGAGTATGCCGTCTTTCCAGGCTTCGGGGCCTTCCGGAGCGTAGCAGTCCATGACGCCGCCTTTATAGGAGACCGGGTATGCCACGGTCTTTCCCAGCTTCTGCGCAAGAGCGCAGACCGCCGAAGGATCCGCTTCGTCCCAGGTGGCGGCGTACGCAAGTATAGTCCTTGCCTTTTTAAATACTTCGAGCCCTGCTATGTTTGCACTGATCTGCAAGCTGAAACAGGCGCGCTCCTCTTCTGAAAGGGCGCGCCTTGCTTCTATTGCCTGTTTTCTTTGTTGTTTCTTATCGATCACTTCTTGTCCTGCGGTCCGAAGATGCCTTCGCGGAATGCGCCTACATACTCCATGCAGTAGTAATCTTCGCCGGTGAGAGCTTCAGCAGCGTAGATAGATCCGCGCAGATCCCTGTTGAGGGGGTCGAAGATACCGGAATCCATACCGTGCTGGATGCAGACTACTGTGAATGCCTGGTTTACGATCTTCCTGTAAGGCAGGTTGAAGGAAATATTGGAAACAGCACCGGAGATGTGAGCCTGCGGATAGTGCTCCTTGATGTAGTCCATAACTTCGAGGACCATTGCGATACCGTCTTCAGCGGTGCAGAGCATCTCGATCAGCGGATCGATGTGGATGCGGCTTTCAGCTATGCCATATTCCTTTGCCTTAGCCATGATGTTGTTCAGAACTCTGATACGGTCTTCAGCGGTCTTGGGGATACCGGTGTCGTCGCAGAGCAGAGCCATGACGTCCCACTTGGTGTCGGCTATGACCGGGAATACCAGGTCTACCTTGTTGCCTTCGCCGGATACGGAGTTGATCATTCCGGGGCGCTTGCAGAACTTCATGCAGTCGAGGCATACCTGAGGATTCGGGCTGTCTACTGCGATCTTCTTGTCGGATACGCTCTGGATGAGGTTGATCATCCATTCCATCGTCTCTACTTCGTTCTCGTCAACGCTGGAGCAGCAATCGATGAAGTCCTGATCAGAAAGGACTTCGTCCTGCTTTCTTGCAACGTCGAGTATCCACTCCTCGTTGTGCTCGGCAATGGCCTTGGACATGGACGGGATGGATCCGTTGATCTTTTCAGCAATAATAATCATTTGACATCTCCTGTTGTTTTTTCTTTGAAATGGCTTTTATTTTAAGCTTCCGAGGACGTCCTGATACACCTTGTCCGCTCTCTTCCAGTACTCGTCCATAAGGCCGTCGATTCTGGCATTGAGAGCTTCCGCGTAGTCTCTGTCCTTCATGAGCTTAGTGTTCACTCTTACGTTGAGAGCTGCTCCGTAAAGAGCCGCCCATGCGAATACCGCGCCGCATCCTGCGTCCGATACCATGAGCTTGCTTCCCTTGGCAGCGAACTCCTCCTGGAGCTCTATTACCTTTGCGGAAAGCTCCGCTATCTCCATGGGTACGGCTGCAGCGTCGTGCAGGCACTTCTCCAGAGTCTCGTCCCTGCCGGGAGCTTCCTTGGGAAGTCCGTATGCTCTGGACAGCGGCTCGAAACCTTCGGCGTCTCTGTCTATGCAGGCCAGCAGTTCGTTCTGGAGCTTTTCAGCTTCTTCCATGAGCCGGATGATATCGGGCTCAACATCGGCGTACTTCTTTTTGCCCAGGGTGAAGTTTCCTACCATGGAACCCAGAGCGGACGCAAGCGCGCCTACGAGCGCAGATGCACCGCCGCCTCCGGGCACGGACACCTTCGCCGCTAATTCGTCTGTAAATGCTTTTAAGCTGAGGTCATTCATCGACATAGTTTGATCTCCGATCGTTTCTGCCCGGACCGTACGCGCTCCCGGAGGAACGCGTACGTCCGGACGGTACTACTTAGTTGTTAAGCGATTAGTTGATCCTGTATCAGAACAGTCCGCTTACAGCGCCGGTCTTGGTGTCGACGTCGATCTTGCGGTATGCCGGGTTGCTGCCGGTGCCGGGCATCATGGAGATGGTGCCAGCCATCGGGCAGAGGAACTTGGCTCCGCCGTACTCGAGTATGTCTCTGACCGGGAGTCTCCATCCCTTGGGAACGCCCTTGAGGGTCGGATCGTGGGACAGGGACAGGTGGGTCTTAACCATCATGGTGCAGTAGTCAGCGTACTTCGGATCGTTCTCGAAGCGCTCGGCCTTCTCCAGAGCCAGCGGGCTCCAGTCTACGCCGTCAGCACCGTAAACTTCCTTGGCGATGAGCTCGACGCGCTGTCTGAGCGGGGTGTCGAGTTCATACAGGTACTTGATCGGGCTGTTCTCAGCTTCTTCGCAGGCATCGATGACTGCTTCGGCAAGCTCGATGGCTCCGTCGCCGCCATACTGCCAGTGCTCGGACAGTGCGCAGCGTACTCCGCGCTCTGCGCAGAGCTTTCTGAGGAGCTCAACTTCCTTGTCGGTGTCGGTGTAGAACTTGTTGATGCAGACTACGGGGATTATGCCGCTCTTCGTAACGTTCTTGACGTGGTGGAAGAGGTTCTCGCAGCCCTTCTCGAGCAGCTCGAGGTTCTCCTCGGTGTATTCCTTCGGGAGAGGTCTTCCGGGAACGACAGCCGGTCCGCCGCCGTGCATCTTGAGTGCGCGGATGGTGGCCACTACTACGGAGCAGTGCGGCTTGAGGCCGGAGAGTCTGCACTTTACGTTCCAGAACTTCTCGAAGCCGATGTCTGCCGCGAATCCGGACTCTGTTACGTGATAATCGAACAGCTTGAGCGCGAGCCTGTCGCCTATGATGGAGCTCTGTCCGATAGCGATGTTCGCGAACGGGCCGGCGTGCACGAGGCAGGGCTGATGCTCTACTGTGTAGCAGAGAGTCGGGTTGATGGTGTTGCGCATCCATGCGGTCATCGCGCCGGCGACCTCCAGGTCCTCGCAGGTCACGGGATTGCCGCTGCGGTCGTAGGCCACCACGACGTTGCCGATGCGCTCCCTGAGGTCCTTCAGATCGCGCGCGACGGCCAGTAT
>JAFZRK010000082.1 GCA_017619905.1 Bacillota bacterium | reverse complement strand
GTTTCTACGGCGGACGACGCAGCCGGCGGCTCCTTCTTTCCAAACAGCTTCCCGAGCAGCTTTACTATCTGCCCCACAAGCACCGCCGCAACCACCGTGCCTTCGCGCACCACGACGTTCTCCGTAAAGGACCTGAGTCCGCCCAGGTACACCAGCTGCAGTATCAGGGCCATCAGCACAAAACCGCTGTCTACCATGCTCTTGCAGTCCCCGAAGTTCTTGCCGGTCACCTCTGCGATGGCCCTTCCCAGGCCGTCCGTGGGCATTATCACCCACTCGACCCGGCTGTAGAGGAACACTCCGGTGCTCAGGATCAGGATTCCGATGAAAAAGCACAGCAGCTTCAGAGGATAGGTCTCCGGTCTGGGCACGTTCGCGAGCAGATGCCCGAAAGCCCTTGGGTCCGTCCCGAAAAAGTCTATCACCCACCCGAACGCGATGCTCAGAGGGATCCCCAGGATGTTGCGCGGCTTGAACCTCTTGCGCAGTATCGCTATCTGGACCAGCACCATGCCCACGCAGACTATGGTCGTCGCGGTGCCCAGCGTAAGGTTCGTCACCGCTTCTATGGCGCGCGGAAACGAACTGGTCGGCGAGATGCCCAGCTGAGCCAGTTTGGTCGTGTTGATGCCTATCGCGATCATGACGATCCCGACAACGTACGATACCGCTTTGCGCGCCGTCTCCCCGGCTTTCCCGGAGGCGCCTTTGTTTACTTCTGTGCTTTTCTGTCCCATGATGACGCTTTATTTGCCCAGCTCCACGGTGCGCTCGTAGGCCGCCTTTACGGCCTCCATCACCGCGGAACGCATGGAGTACTCCTCCAGCACCGCCACGCCCTCTATCGTAGCGCCCTTGGGCGAGCAGACGTCCGCCTTCAGCTTTGCGGGCTCCGCGCCGGTCTGGATCGCGTATTTGGCGGATCCGAGCACGGTCTGTTCGGCCAGAAGCGTCGCCTCGGCCCTTGTAAGGCCCGCGCGCACCCCGCCGTCGATCAGCGCGTCGATAAACATGTATACGAACGCCGGGCCGCAGCCGGAAACCGCGCAGCCCGCGTCGATCTTGCTCTCCGGGACGGTCAGGAGCTTTCCAGCCGGCTCGAACATCTTAAGCACGGCGTTCAGGTCTTCATCGCCCGCGAAACTGCCTTTGGAGCAGAGGATGACGCCCTCGCCGCTTGCGCAGGGGGTGTTGGGCATGATGCGTATCACCGGGACTTCGCCCAGCGCGGCCTCTATCGCGGAGGTCTTTACGCCTGCAGCCATGCTGACTACGGTGAAGCGGTCTGTCCTTCTTGTAAGCGGCTCCTTTATCTTTTCCAGCAGATCCGGCAGCGCCTGCGGTTTTACCCCAAGCACGATGATGCCGCATTTTTCAAGGATCTCCGCCGCCCACGCCTTGTTGCAACCGTAATTCAGTGACAGCTTTTCCGTCTTTTCCGGGTGTTTGTCGAACACGTAGACGCTGTCGCCGCCGAGCGCTTTCGCCGCTACGCCGGCCAGCACTCCGCCCATGTTGCCGCAGCCGATGAACCCTGCCTTTATTCCTTCTGCCATCTTGTGCCTCCTGCCGCGGGCCCCGTCTGCCCGGTCTCCCCGCGGTCCTTATTGTGCCTCCGTTCAGCGGATCTGACCGCTGTGTTCTGCTCATAATGTCAGCGGATCTGACCGCTGCCCTCGATTATATACTTGTACGTGCAGAGCTCCGCCAGCCCCATGGGGCCCCTCGCGTGGAGCTTCTGCGTGGATATTCCCATTTCGCAGCCCAGGCCGAACTCGCCGCCGTCCGTAAACCTGGTGGACGCGTTCACGTACACCGCCGCCGAGTCTACGTTCCTTACAAAGTAGTCCGCGGCCGCCCTGTCCTCCGTCATGATCGCGTCGCTGTGATGCGTGGAGTGCTTCTGGACGTGCGCCACCGCCTCCTCCACGCTGCCGACCACGCCTACGGCCAGAATGTAGTCCAGGAACTCCGTGTCGAAGTCCTTCGGACCCGCGGGCGTGCCTTCTATTATCTCTGCCGCCTCAGCGTCCAGCCGAAGCTCCACCGGCACCAGACCCGCGGCGCTTCTCTTGTCCCTAAGCACCTCGGACACCATCGGCAGGAACTTCGCGGCTATGTCCCTGTGCACCAGCAGAACTTCCTCCGCGTTGCACACGGACGGCCTGCTGGTCTTGGCGTTCTCGATTATCCTGACCGCCCTGTCCGGATCTGCGGACGCGTCCACGTAGATGTGGCATATGCCAGTGCCGGTCTCTATGCAAGGCACCTTGGCGTTCTCCATGCAGCTCTTTATGAGCCCCGCTCCGCCCCTCGGAATCAGAAGGTCTATCAGCCCCTCTGCCTGCATCAGCTCCATGGCGCTGGCTCTGGACGTATCCTCCACCAGCCCCACGAGATCCTCCGGGAGTCCCGCGTCCGCGAGCCCCTTCTTTAGGGCCGCGGTTATCGCGAAGTTCGAGCGGAACGACTCTTTGCCGCCCCTCAGCACCGCAGCGTTGGCGGACTTTATCGCCAGCGACGCCGCGTCCGAGGTGACGTTCGGCCTGCTCTCGTAGATTATCGCTATGACGCCCAGCGGCACCGCGGTCTTCTTTATCACCAGCCCGTTGGGCCTTACGACCTCCGCCAGCGTCCTTCCGACGGGATCCGGAAGCACCACGACGTCCCTTATTCCGTCCGCCATGCCTTTGATGCGTGCTTCCGAGAGCATCAGCCGGTCTATCATTACCGCGCCGTACTTCTCCCTGGACGCTTCCACGTCCTCCGCGTTGGCCGCAAGTATGTCCGCGCATGCTTCCTCGAGCCGGTCAGCCATCGCCAGAAGCGCCCTGTTTCTCTGCGCCTCGTCCGATGCCGCCAGCGCCGGCGCCGCCGCCCTTGCGTTCTTTATAATATCCAGTGTCGTTTTCATGCTTTCTTTCCTATGAACATGGTCCCGGCCGTCTTTCCCTCCGTCAGCTCGTAGAGATCCTGCGGCTTGGAACCGTTGATTATCGCCATGTTTATTCCGTTATCCATGCATATCCTGGCAGCGCCCAGCTTTGTGGCCATGCCGCCCGTGCCGAGGGCCGTCCCGCAGCCGCCGCCCAGCGCCATTATATCGTCCGTAAGCTCCTCCACGACCGGTATGAGCTTTGCGTCCGGGTCCTTTCGCGGGTCCGCGGTGTAGAGCCCGTCGATGTCCGACAGCAGCACAAGCAGGTCCGCCCTGACGCCCGCCGCCACCAGCGCGCCCAGAGTGTCGTTGTCGCCCACGCCGTATTCCACAATGGAGACCGTGTCGTTCTCGTTGATTATCGGCAGCGCCTTAAGATCCAGCAGCCGCTCCACTGTGTTGGCGAAATTGCTGTAGCGCGACGCGTCGCTCAGGTCGTCCCCGGTTATAAGTATCTGAGCCACGGTGTGACCGTGCTCTGTAAACATCTTGTCGTAGGTGTACATCAGCTCGCACTGGCCCACGGCCGCGCAGGCCTGCTTGCCGGGCATGTCCTTGGGTTTTTCGGTAAGTTTAAGTTTGCCGACACCCATTGCCGTAGCTCCGGACGACACCACAATAAGCTCGCAGCCGCTGTTCTTAATGTCGCTCAGGACTTTGCACAGCGCCTCCATGTGGCGGATGTTCAGCCTTCCCGTGGAATAAGTTATGTTTGATGTACCGATCTTAACTACTGCTCTCATGAATTGCTCCGTTGGTATGTTATTGCCGCGCCGCTTCTGCGTTGCTGCCGCGCCGTTTTACTCCTCGTAATTGACTGCAGTGTCGAAGAGTGCCTCCACCGCCTCGTCCCTCTTGTATGTCGCTCCGGAAACGATCACCGCCGCTATGAGGCCGGCCAGCGCTCCGGGGATTATCTCGTAGATGCCTATATTTGCAAGGAATGCCAGCCACAGCGCATCCACAGCCGCGCCTGCGACTATTCCCGCGACTGCCCCGCCGAATGTGAACTTCTTCCAGAACAAGCTCAGAAGGATGACGGGTCCGAACGCCGCTCCGAACAGCCCCCAGGCGTTGGAGACTAAGCTCATTATGGATCCCGCGTTGGGGTTGGCGGCTATTATCAGCGCCACGAACGCTATCACCAGCACCACCCAGCGGCCCGCCCAGAGCATCTCTCTGTCGGTGGCCTTGTCCTTGCGGATGACGGGTTTGTAAACGTCGCTGGCAAAGGCCGACGCCGCCGCCAGCAGCTGGCTGTCCGCCGTGCTCATCGCCGCCGCCAGAATGGACGACAGCAGGATGCCGGAGATCAATCCGGGGAAGATTCTGCGGACCATGGTTATGAACACCAGCGAGTTGTCCGCTATGTTCTGGTCGAAACCAAGGAACATGCGTCCCACGGCGCCCGCCGCCACGGAGAAGATCACTATCAGCACCGTCCAGGTAATGCCTATCCGCCCGCTCTTCTTAAGCTCCTTCTGGGACTTTATGGACATGAAGCGGATTATTATGTGTGGCATTCCGAAGTAGCCGATGCCCCAGCCGAGACCGGAGACTATGTCCTTCCAGCCGGTCATCATGTTCAGGTAGCCCGCGGGAAGCGCCTCAACGGAAGCGCTCTTGAGCATGAAGCTCGCGAATATGGGCGCTATCAGCAGCGCCGCCAGCATCAGCAGCCCCTGGAAGAAATCCGTCCAGCAGACCGCGGAGAAGCCGCCAAGGAAAGTGTACACTATTATTACGCCCGCCGCAACGTACATCGCGGTATTCGCGTTGATCCCCAGCACTGTGTTGAACAGCGTGCCGCACGCCTTTATGCTGGACGCCGCGTAGATGGTGTACGCCACCAGGAAGATGACCGCGCAGATTATCTGCAGCGCCTTGGACTTGCTCAGGAAGCGGTTGGTGAGGTACTGCGGTATGGTTATTGAGTCGTTGGCCACGATGGAGAAGCACCTCAAACGCGGGGCCTCCACCAGCCACGAGATGGCGTAGCCGATCGCCAGACCTATGGCTATCCATGCCTGACCCATGCCTATGGCGTAGATGCTTGCCGGCAGACCCATAAGCACCCAGGCGCTCATGTCGGACGCGCCTGCGGACAGAGCCGCCACCCAGGCGCCCATCTTGCGGCCCCCCAGGAAGTAGTCCTTGTCGGACGCGGCCTGCCCCTTGAAGAAGAAGTAGATGCCTATTCCGATGACGAACAGGATGTAGACGATGAATACTATTAGTTCTATGTTTGCCATGATGCGCTCCTTTACTGCGGGGTGCTGTATATAATAATGTCCTTAATATAAAGTAGAAAATAATGGACCACAATATAGAACGAATACTGAACTATTTTTGTATTATAACAAAAGAACGCCTGAAATTTCAAGCATTCTTTATTAGACTATTTGATAGACTGATTTTTAGACTGCTGACAAATTTGCGGTTTCTTCCTCAGCTGTTGCGCAGCTGCTGCCCGGACAAACAGGGCCGTTCCCTGTTACATCGTAAAGTTGTCGAAGTAGCCCTGGATCCAGATTATCGGGGTGCCCTTGTCGCCGGAGCCGGAGGTAAGGTCGCACAGCGAACCCAGAAGGTCGGTCAGCTGCCTGGGCGTGGTGCCCTCGGAAGCCATGTTGCCCACAAGGTCGGACTCCTTGGCCTTTATCGCGTCGGAGATGGCGTCCTTAAGAGCGTCGCCGGAAAGGTCCGCAAAGTCGTTGTCGGCCAGATACTTAAGCTTCAGCTCGTTGGGCTGACCCACCAGGCCCGCGGTGTGCGACGGGCTCACTACCGGGTCCGCAAGCTCCCAGATCTTGCCGACGGGATCCTTGAACGCTCCGTCGCCGTAGATCATAACTTCTATGTGCTTGCCGGTGGCTGCCCTCAGACGCTCCGCAATGCCGTCCACTATGGGCTGGCAGTCTCTGGGGAAGAGCTTTATCTTATCCTCAGTCGCCTTGTTGCTGCCCAGAAGGCCGAACTGCTCGTTGCAGCCGGAACCGTTCACTGGGGCGGTCAGGATGTCGTCCATGCCGAGCACTATCTCCGCGCCGGCGGCCTTGAGCAGACGCTTGCTGCGCTCTCTGGTATGGATGTCGCAGGTGATGACGTTCTTGGTGTACTTAAGGATGGAGCGTACGTCGTTGGCGAAGATTATCTCCACATTGGCGCCCTCGGCCACGATTATGTCCTTGTAGTAGTCGATGTAGTCCACGCCGGTGAACCTGTGCTTCTCATACCCGAAGTGCGCTCTCCACTGGGGCTCGTTCAGGACGTCCCTGTAGGGATCCAGCCCGGCCTCGTCCACCTTATCGATGGAGACCAGGTGGTTGCCCACCTCGTCGGAAGGATAGCTGAGCATAAGGAAGATCTTCTTAGCCGCTTTTGCCATGCCGCGCAGGCAGATGGCGAAGCGGTTCCTGGAAAGGATCGGGAACACCACGCCGAACTCGCCGCCCGGAATCTTGGCCTTGATGTCGTCGGCTATGTCCTGGATGGTGGCGTAATTGCCCTGAGCCCTTGCAACGACGGACTCCGTGACTGCAACTACATCCCGGTCGCAGAACGGTATGCCGTGGACCTCGCTGGCCTTAAGCACGCTGTCGGCAACGATCTGGACGATGTCGTCCCCTTCTCTGATGATGGGAGCCCTTACGCCCCTCGAAACTGCGCCTATGCATCTTTCCATCGTGAAATCCTCCTTGGAAAAGACTGTATATGAAAAATCTTTTAAAACTGTGTTGACCGGCGCCGTGCGCCGCAGCATCTCTGCCGTAATGCGCCGCGCTCCGGGGCCCGGAAGCCCGCGCCTACCTGTCGTAGAACGACAGCGGGTTGAGCGGCGTGCCCTGATAATGTATCTCGAAGTGGAGGTGCGGTCCCGTGGATACGCCTGTGGATCCGACCTTGCCTATGACCTTGCCCTGGTAGACTTCCTCGCCCACCTTTACCAGTATCTCGCTCTCGTGAGCGTAGTACGTCTCGTAGCCGCCGCCATGGTTGACTATTATCAGCAGACCGTACGATCCGCGCCTTCCGGCGTACGTAACGGTGCCTCCGTCCGCGGCATAGATGTTGGTGCCGTACGCGCAGGCTATGTCTATGCCCTTGTGGTTGGTGGTAGCTCCGGCCGTTGGCGCCACGCGGTAGCCGAAGTAGTCGGATATTGTGTATCTGGCCTTTATCGGGAACAGCCACGTTCCGGAGCCGCTCCTCTGCGGTATCTCCTTGGTGCCCTGCTTGTAGACAGCGTCCTTCGGCTCGGAGATGGTGGTGTTGGACTGCTCGAACCTGGACACTTCCTTGCCGTTTATGGTCTGCACCAGAGCAACTATGCGGTTGACGCCCGGCTTGCCCTCCTCGGACAGTATCACCTCGTCCTGGTACATGCTGTTGTCCCTTACGTACTGAACGCCGTAGGGGACCTCCTCATCGTAAGTTACGGACGCGGACGCGTAGACCGTTACCATGGGCTTGGGCGATTCGTCGTCGCGCAGGTCGTTCACCGAGCCGGTGACTATGTAGCGCACCGCGTCGTCCGGGTTCCACAGCTCGGACAGGTTGACGTTCACCTCCTGGACCGTAACCTCCTCCTCGAAGGATACGGAAGAGTATTCGTACCCTTCAGTCTGCGGCGCGAAGTAATCCTTGACGCCCGCTATTATGGCGTCCGCGGTCTCCGGCTTGTCCATTATCGCGGTCTGCACGCCGTTGATCATTATGGCGTAGCCCGTGACGTGTATGTCGCTCATGTAGGTGAGCGTGTTGAGTATGTCGTCCTGGCTGTCCGTCTTTATGCCAAGGCCGTACACTCTCTTGAATTCTATGTCTCTTTCCGCGTTGAAGCTGATGTTTGCGCCCGCGTTCTCCGCCAGCCGGTCGCCCAGGATCTCTATGGTCTGGTAGACATCGCGCTTGGTCTTTGTGGTGCCCAGTTTCCTGCCGAAGTAGCTGTATTCGTAGGCCGACATGGACGTCACCAGTATCAGCCCCAGCGACACTACCAGCACCAGCACTGCAAACACCTGGAACAGCGCCCTCTTGTGGGCGTCGAACCAGACGCGGATGTCCCAGAGCTTGTCCCACAGGTAGCGCAGCCCCGCGCCCAGATAATAGAAGAACCTTATGATCAGGTTTATTATGAACGCGAAGATGCCCAGGGTGTCGTACCAGAGCTTGTAGAGGAAGTTCCACAGTGTGCTCTCCAGCTTGGCCCCGGCCTCGAACACCGGCGCGTATGCGTCGCGGAACACCTCGCCGTAGAAGTGACGCCTGTTCTCCGCGCTGCAGTATGCCAGGTCGTTCGCCTTCTTTCGGGCTTCCTTAAGACCTTTTACCAGTCTTACGGTCCTGCGGTAGACTCCCTCGCCTCTTTTTACCGTAGTCTGCGACAGGGCGGCCTTCTTGGATCTGTAGACCGCCAGCGCTTCGCCGGACGTATTCAGTTGCAGGTTTTCGTTATCTGCCATTCTCTTTCAGTAATGCTTCCGTTTTTTCCTTGTAGCACGGGCATCTGCTGCCGTCGTCCAGTATGCCGGTGTCCCTGCATTCGGGGCAGTCGTATATGGCCTCGAGCGCGTTCGCCGCGTAGCCGTTCTCCGCAAGGAGCGTGTTCTTTTCTCTTCCGAGCGCTTCCATGCGTCCCTTAAGACGGTTCACCTCCGCCTGGCCTGCCTTGCCCAGCATGGCCTTTGAGACCGCGAAGCCGCAGTTCCTTATCTCCGCCTCGATCTCCTTTATGCGGGGCACTCTGGCGAAGATCTCCTCGCGGATGCGGGCGGTCTTTGCCTCGTTCTCCTGACGGGTCTTCTCGTACAGGGCCTCCACTCTGGAGAATATGTCCCCGCCGGCTGCTTCTTCCGGCTTCTGGTTCTTCTCGTTGTAGCGGCCCACCAGTATGGTGTTAAGGTAGTTTATGTTAGGATTGCTGATCCCCGTGGTCTTCTTGCAGGCGTCCTTTACCTCGTCCAGCGAGAAGCCCAGCTTGTCGAACCAGCTGTC
>JAFZRK010000081.1 GCA_017619905.1 Bacillota bacterium | reverse complement strand
TATCCTTCTGCTCCTTGGTTCCGTAGAGGAGCAGCGGCCCGCTTCCGTTGGAGTTGGGGTTCTGCAGGTATACGCCCGCTATGGCGCACTTTCCGGCAAGCTCCTCCAGAGCCACAACGTACGCCAGGTTTCCGAGATCCGTGCCGCCATACTCTTTGGGCACTTTAAGCCCCATGAGGCCGTCGTCCCGCATGCGCTCCAGTATGCGCCTGGGGAACGTCCCCGAGCTTTCTATCCCGTCCAGGACTTCCTTCGTGAACTCTTCTTCCGCAAGGCGTCTGGCTTTTTCCTTTACTTCCAGGATCTCCTGACTGAGTATCATCGCGGCGTACCCTTACTTTCCGTTCATCGCGTCCGGAAGCCCGCCCCACTTCTCGCGGAACAGGCCTTCGTCCATAAGCTTGCAGTCCGGCGCCATCTCCAGATCGAAATCCACGAGCGCCTTTATCTGCGTCTCGAAATCTATGCCCGGAGCTATCTCCGTTACGACCAGCTTGCCGTCCCGGACCTTCATTACGCACCTTTCCGTGATGTAGATGATCTCCTGCCCTTCGCGGACGTAGTTTCCGTTGAAGGTTATCTGATCCACGTGAGGCAGTATCTTCCTGATGGTGCCTTCCTTCACGATCTCTATCTTTCCATCTTTTACAAGGTATTCGCCCTTGCCGGTGAAGGTCCCGCAGAACGCTACCTTCTTGGAACACTGGGTAAGATCTATGAACCCGCCAGGTCCGTAGTAGGTCCCGGCGAAGCGGCTCACGTTCACGTTGCCTTCGGCGTCCAGTTCGCCCATGCCAAGGCAGGTCATGTCTATGCCGCCTCCGTCTATGAAGTCGAACATCGCGCCGTGGTCTATTATGGCCTCTGCGTTGGCCGTGGTGCTCGGAGTTTCAGCTATTCCGCCGACAATGCCGCTCTCGGTGCTTGTGATTATGCGGTCGAAGCAGCCCTCTTCGGCGGCTATCCTGGCCACGCCCATGGGAAGCCCTATGCCCATGTTGATGATGTATCCGTCCCGCAGCTCCATGGCGCAGCGTCTGGCTATTACTTTTCTTTCGTCCAGGGGCAGCGGAGCTATCTTCTTGACGGGTTTTCTGCCCAGCCCGCAGAACGACGGCTCATAGTAGCCGGCCTGCGACTGCCAGCAGGCGTTCTTGTCCGTGGCTACCACGACGTAGTCAACGAACGCCCCGGGTATCTTTACGTTCTTGGGAGGCAAGCTGCCTTTCTGCGCCAGGTATTCCACCTGGACTATCACTATGCCGCCGCTCTTCTTTGCGGCCTCGGCCGCGGCAAGACCCTCGTGCACCATGGGTTCGTGGTCGTAGGTTATGTTGCCGTTCTCGTCCGCAGTGGTGCCGCGCAGCAGCGCGACGTCAAGCTTGAAGCTGGGATAGAACAGGTACTCCTCGCCTTCGAATTCCACCAGTTTTACGACGTCGTTCTTTGCGGCCTTGTTCATGCAGCCGCCCTCGTAGCGGGGATCCACGAAAGTGTGCAGGCCCACCTTGGAAATGTAGCCCGGCTTTCCGGCCGCTATCTCCCTCCACTGGTTGACTATCATGCCCTGAGGCAGGCAGTGGCACTGTATCTTTCCCTCGTTGGCAAGCTTTATGAGGCCGCGCGCGGCGCCTATGTGCGCTCCCGTGTACTCCTTGACGAGTCCTTCAATTCCGAAGCGCGTGGTGCCGCGCTCCTTGAAGTCGCCTATTGCGCTTCCCTGCTTTATCGTAAGGTCTTTAGGATGCCCGGTCTCATTGTAGCGGTCCGCTATCGCTCTGGCGATCTCGTCCGGAAAACCCGACAGTCCCATTCCCACGATCGCTATCGTAGAGTTGTCTTTGATCTTTTCGGCTGCTTCTCTTGCTGTTAACTCTATCATGAAACATACCTCCCGCGCGTCCGACCGCGCTTCCCCGGACAAAAATACTCTCTCTCGATATTATATTAACAATTTGATTAAGAACAGGCAATTATTAGAATTGTAAACCGTTATGAACTTGTGAGTTTACATCAATAAAAAACGGGGCATAAAGACGACTGCCGCCTGCCCCGGGCATCGTATCCTATATGCTATTCATGCCGGTTCACTGCCTCCGGCTGTCCAGAATCAGCGTTTCCGGCGCCTGAGCGTGATGAATCGCCTTGGGAATCAGTCTGAGTTTTCTCCGGCCGTAGCTTCCGGTCACGACTTCCGCCTGCGCGTCCATGGTGTACCAGCCCTCTGCCGGCGCTGCTGTTCCGGCCGTACGGCCTGCGTTAACAAGCAGTTCAAAGGACATGAACTGAAGATCCGCCATGCAGCAGGCCATTACCACCCTGCCGCAGGCAAGGAGCCCGTCCGTTCCGTCTCTGCGCACCTCGAGCGGATCGGTAAAACGCAGCATCTTTCCGTCGTAGTGCTCCGGATGGTCGAAAGAATCCAGCCAAAGCGGAAGGAATTCCTTTTCGCCGACAGAGATCTCGTCAGCATCCAGGGAGAAAGGCACGAACAGATCGAAAGCTTTTTCGTGGTAGCCCATAGGATCCTGCCTAAGGTACGACGCGTTGGGATTCATCACCCGGAAGGCCTGGCTGTACGGTTCCAGCACCCTGCGCGACGGACAGCCGCGGAACGTCACCTGGTTAGACTCCGCGACCATCTGCCTCAATTCCTGCAGGGACGCGGCGTAGCAGGCCTGGAACGTGTCCCAGTCTATGAGAGCTGCAGCGAAAGTCACCTTCATGCATTCCGGCAGCTGCTCTCTCAGCTCCGGCATCCCGGAATTCATCTCCACGTAGATGCGGTCCGGACGGAACGCTTCGATGCAGCCCTCGCAGAACTCCTTTACGTCTCCTCCGCCGTAATACACGACCGCGGTATTCTTCTCCTCCAGAGCCGCCTCATCGTATGCCGCCTCCCCCTCCTCAAAACAGAGTACAAGGGTGTATCCGCGTTTGTAAAAGCGGTCGTTCATTACACAGTCCTGAATGTACGAGGTCTTTCCGGCGTCCGGGAATCCGTACACGAGTCTGGTATCTATAAGTTTTGTGGTCTCTGCTGCGTTCATCGTTACCTGCCGGGCCGTTCCTGTCCGCTTAATTCATTAAACGAAGGCCTCACCGATATTATACGATGAGGCCTCCGCCATTTCATTAATTCTTTTTGCCGTCTGCTTATAAAAGACCCTTAGTCTTCATATACGCATACGAGACGGCCGCTTACCTTGCCCTCGCGGAGCTGATCGATGCCGTCCGCGATGTCTTCGAACTTGCAGAGGTGGATCTCCGGGTTCAGCTTGCCGCTTGCGAGCAGGTCGATGCAGTCCTTAAGGTCGTCGGTGGTGCTTCCCATGGATCCCTCGAAGGTGAGTTCCTTGAAGATCATGGAGTAGGTGTAGATGGTGGCGGTATCCGTCGCCATGCCTACGAGAACTACCTTGCCGTGGGGCTTTACTGCCTTGAGCGCGTCGTCCGTGGTCTTTCCGCCGCCGGCGAAGTCGACAATGACGTCCAGATTATAGTCCGCGAACTCCAGTATGTTCGCCTTTACTTCCTTGGCGCCCAAGCTGAGAGCCAGCTGCTGGGCAGAGGGCTTTCTGGTGGCTACGTATACTTCGCAGCCCTTGGCTACGGCGATGCTTACCGCGAACTGTCCGAGTCCGCCTACGCCGATGATGCCGACCTTGGTGCCTGCCTTGGCTCCGCCTACGTTGCAGACAGCGTGATAGGAAGTTGCGCCTGCGTCGGTAGCTGCCGCCGCTTTGTACGGAGGAAGATCTGCCGGGACCTTAACGAGCTGCTCTACGGGAGCAGTGGTCATGGTGCCGTATCCGCCGTCTCTGGTGTATCCGGGGGTGGTGCCGTCCTTTGCATAGAGCGGGCATACAGCGACGACATCGCCGATCTCGAAGCCCTCTACGCCTTCGCCTATCTCAACTATCCTTCCGCAGACCTCGTGACCCATGATGACGGGTACGTTGAACTGCGGCATCCAGGACTCTATATCCAGAGCGGAAACGTCGGAATGGCAGAGTCCGCCGGCGAGCGTCTTCAGAACGACGTAGCCCGGCTTTGCCTTCGGATCCGGCTTTTCTACGATCTTAAGCGGCTGATGAGTACCTGTGAATTCCCATCCTCTCATGATGTGTTGACCTCCTTTTTACTTGAGAAATATTTATCAATCAATTTATTATAATAATATTTGAATTATAAAACAATACGAAAAAAGCATTATATATTTTTTGTTATATAGAGGCGCGGGGCTTCCGCTGAGGGCCGGGACCGGAATATCCGGCGCAGTTCCGGCGCGCATTATGGTATAATACGAACTGTAAACGCAAAGATGGTCAACGGAGATATGGAAGCAATGCTGCAGATACTGTCCGAACATCTTAAAAGGTATCCGCTGATGCAGCCGCAGGACGTTGTCAAGCTGCTGTATCAGAGCGAGTTCGGTCCGGGCCACATGGTGACGGACAGGGACACGTGCCTGAAATGGCTAAAAGAAGAGTACGAGGGTCTGCAAACGGAATCCGGAGATCTGAGCGTCCCGGGAATCCAGCAGACCGAAGACATCGGCAGCGGCTTTGCCCGCATAAACCTCGCGGCGCTGGATACCGACGCCCTTTCGCTTGAGGAGCTTGCGGACTGGTTCATCCGTTCCGCGAACTGCGCCGCGGGAGACACCGGGCGCTTCTCCGAAAAGCTCGAGCAGTTGAAAAAGAGCTATTGGGACCTGCCCTTTGCCTTTGCTTACGGGGAGCTGACGGACTTCCTTGAAAAGTACAAAGCCGCCGGATGCCCCGCAGTGCATCACAGCGAGCTGTACCGCCTGCTCTACCGCCCGGCTTACCGCGTGGTGAAGATTCAGGAATAGCATCATCCGGACCGTACGCGGTCCGTTTTACCGGAGGTTGATCTTAACGTGTTCGGAAAGAACGGCTCCATAAGAATATGCGACCCCGCCGTTTATCTTAAGCAGTCCGCGCCGGGGCAGCAGATAAAGCTGCTGCGTTCCGCCTGCATAGACGAAGACAAGGTCCCGGCCTACCTGATAAGGGATCTTAACGGCTGCGCGGTAAACGCCGCAGCGTGTCTGGTCGCCTTCTCGGCGCACGGCGGAAGTGCGCCCGCCGGGGAAGACGGCCGTTCTTTCGGGCCGGCGCTTGCCCTTTGCAAAAAGATCGCCGCGGACGGCTTTTCGAAGATGCGGGACGGAACCAGAGATTACTACACCAAGATCGGCCGGGAGGCCCCGTTCGTAAGACGATGCCTCGGCGCCGCGTCCAGCGGGTACAGCGCCCGAAGCAGCCTTCTCGTAAAGCGGCGAGCCGTAAGCGAGATACTTGCCGGAAGACCGGTGCTGCTGAACATTGCTTTCTCCGGGCAGTACACGGACCACACCGTTACGGCCTACGGATTCGAGGAATACGCCGCCGGAGACAACGGCAGGAAAGTATTGTTCTTCAAGATCCGGGACGGGTATACGAAGGAGGACCGGTATCTGATGTTCAGAGGGATCCTGGGGATATCGATAACTTATCTTAAGACAAAAGCATGAAACAAAAAAGAGATCAAAAGGAAGGTCAGGAAAATGCTTCAAATAAACACATTGATCAACGGTTTTGTAGAACGGTCAAAGGAGATCCTTCGGGATGATCTGGTCGGAATATACCTACACGGTTCTTCGGTCATGGGGTGCTTCAATCCTCAAAAGAGCGATATAGACTTGATAATCGTAGTAGATCGGCCTCTCTCCGATCCTGTAAAAAGAGCATACTTGGACATGGTGGTCGAATTCAATGAACTGGGACCTGAGAAGGGCATCGAAATGAGCATCGTTCTCCGTGATGTCTGCAGACCCTTTGTTTATCCCACGCCCTATGAGCTTCATTTTTCGGCAGGGCATCTGGAATGGTACGAGGAAGATCCCGAAGAATATGTCCGCGAAATGAACGGCACGGATAAAGACCTCGCGGCTCACTTTACGATCATCAATAAAAGGGGCAAATGTCTTTACGGCGCGCCGATCGATGAGGTGTTTGCGGAGGTCCCGGCTGCCGATTATATGGATTCCATCTGGTATGATGTTGAAGGTGCCGCAGAGGAAATAACGGAATACCCCATGTATCTGACCTTGAATCTTGCCAGAGTGCTGGCTTATAATGAAGAGGGGCTTGTTCTCTCCAAAAAGGAGGGCGGCGAATGGGCGCTCGAACACCTGCCCGCCGAGTACCGTCCGTTGATCGCAGACGCCATGCGTGAGTATTCCGAAAGCGCGGAGATCGTCTATGATGACGTCCTTGCCAAACGATATGCAGAGTATGTCATAAAGCGGTTAAAACGATATGTCGAAACGGAAGACAAAGAAGAGGCCTGACGGCCTCTTCTTTCTTATCTCCGGTTTTGGATGAGAGGCAAGGCATCGTTTAAGCTGTTTGATCCCATTTTCGTGTTTGTAATGTGTTTGCATTCGGTGATCGTACCCCAAGTATCCCGGCTTGAAAGCATTCTGGGGTATTATTACGATACAGAAACAGAAAAAAGCGGATTAAAGACACTGCAAGGCTGACTAAATGCAGCGGCTTCGGCTAAATATCGTCTTTTCACATTATGATCGCAATATAAAACAGGCTAAAAATGAAAAAATGAGCGCAAAAGTACCCCCATCTTACCGTCATCAGGTGAGTGTGGGGTACTGCCTTGGGAAAAATGCTTGTGTTCATTTCGTGCAGGAGGAGGAATGAGTTTTTCAAATGAGAAAGGTCCTGTTCTTCAGTTGAGACAGGCGGCGCTCGGCTCCCATTCCCAACGAGCCACGCTCGCCGGTCTCATGACCCGGAGGTGATCTGCTTCACATATTCTCGGCTGTCTCAGAAACAGAAAAACGAAGCGCAAGGCTTCGTTTTCCGTTTCTGTGGTTGCGGAGGAAGGATTTGAACCAACGACCTCCGGGTTATGAGCCCGACGAGCTACCAGCTGCTCTACTCCGCGATGATATTAAGTTTGGTGCCGAGAACCGGGGTCGAACCGGT
>JAFZRK010000080.1 GCA_017619905.1 Bacillota bacterium | reverse complement strand
GGTCTTGTCGCCCACGCCGCCGGTGGAATGCTTGTCGACCCGCAGCCCGCCGAAATCCATGTTCAGAGTGTCGCCGGAATCCCTTATGGCAAGAGTAAGAGCGGTGGTCTCTTCCGCGTCCATACCCTTGTAGAATATGGCCATGCAGAGGGCCGCCGCCTGATAATCCGGTATCTCTCCAGCGGTATAGCCCTCCACGAAGAACCTTATCTCCTCCGGGGAGAGCTTACCGCCGTCTCTTTTGTTTTTAATTATGTCGTACATACGCATGGCGCGTACCTACCTCTGCCCCTTGTCGTATGGAATGCCTTCGGCCTTGGGCGCCCTGGAGTTCTTGGACGTGAAGGCCAGAACTATCAGAGTTACTATGTAAGGCAGCATCCTGTAGAGGTGCGGGGACAGGCCCAGCTCCTTGAGCAGGAATATGCCGTCGCCGTTGATGTCTATGGACGAGTAGCCCGCCGCCAGGCACTTGAAGAAGCCGAACAGTATGGAGGCCCCGACTATCGGACCCGGCTTCCAGTTGCCGAAGATCATTACGGCCAGAGCCAGGAAGCCGAAGCCCGCCACGTCTCCGTTGGACGAGCAGTTGGCCGTGGTGAGAGCGTACACGAAGCCGCCCATGCCTGCAAGCGCCCCGGAGATCGTGGTGCCTGCGTAGCGCATCTTCTTAACGTTTATGCCCAGCGAGTCCGCAGCGTGCGGATTCTCGCCACAGGAACGTACCCTGATTCCGAACTTCGTCTTGTAGAGGATTATCGACAGAAGTACGAACAGGATTATGCAGATGTAGTTGGTGATATAGGTCTTGTGGACGAAGGTGTCGCCCAGGAAGCCCATGCTCTCCTTGGGGCCGTATCCGAACATGGTCTTGTTGATCATGAACCACTCCGCCGCGTCGCCCTTGGCCAGAAACAGCGTATTCTGGCCTTCCAGTATCCTTATCAGGAACAGGACTATGGCCGGCGACAGCAGGTTGATGGCCGTGCCGCCTATGGTCTGGTTGGCCCGCAGGTTAATTGACGCGAACGACAGCAGCAGGGACAGGATGGCGCCCAGGATGGCAGCCACTATCATTGCCATTACTACCACCAGCTGCAGCGTTCCGAACTTGTCCTCGCGGTAGGCCGCATACACCCATTCCGTATCCTGCATTGTGTTTACGAAGAGCACTCCGCAGAACGCTCCGAAGATCATGATACCTTCCAGGGCCAGGTTTATGATACCGCTCCTTTCGGCGAACACGCCTGCCAGGGCAACTATCATGAGAGGGATCGCGTATTTAAGTGTCTGTTGTATCAGAAATGTCATTTTGCGCCCTCCTTCTTCTTTCTGCTCATCCTTCTGGCGATGAACTGCTTTATCAGCAGCGAGAACGCGCTCAGGTACACGATGACGGCGATTATTACGTCCGTTATGTACTCGTTGTAAGCCGTCAAGCTGGTTATCTGCAGGCCGATTATGTTCAGCATCGACATGAACAGCGCCGAGAAGATGACTCCTATCGGGTTGGTGAGCGCCAGCATGGCTACCGGTATTCCGTTGAAGCCGATGGCCGGAAGCGACTGGTAGGTGGACCAGAACAGCTCCGTGTTTCCGGACAGATAGTAGAGCGCGGCTCCCGCAGCGGAGAGGGCTCCGGCTATCGCCATCGACAGGACTATGTCCCTCTTGTCCTTAAGACCGGCGTACTTTGCGGCATCCTTGTTGGCGCCGCAGGCGCGCAGCTCATATCCGAAGGTGGTCTTCGACATGAGGATATAGATGCCTATGGCAATCAGTATCGCTATTATTATTCCGCCGTTTATCTGCGAGCCCGGGAACAGCTTGTCCAGGCCCAGCTTGGTGGTGGCGACGTTGTTGAACGTGGTCTTGTAGATGTAGCCGCTCTTGGTGCTCTCCGTTACGTTCTTGAATTTTGAGATATCGAAGAGCCACGTTACCACGTTGGCGGCTATCCAGTTGGTCATGATGCAGGCTATTACTTCGTTGGTATTCAGCAACGCCTTGAATATGCCCGGGATGGCTCCCCATATCGCACCTGCGATCATGGCTCCGAGGAAGGCCAGGATCCAGATGATCACCGGATGGACCTTGTCCGAGGGTATGCCCAGAGCTATCATCAAAGAGGTCATCGCTCCCATAAGGTACTGCCCCGGCGCGCCTATGTTGAACAGACCGGTCTTGTAGGCGAATGCCACCGAAAGACCCGTCATTATGAGAGGCGTTGCGCGGAACAGCATGTTTCCGAAGTTGATGGAGTTGAAGCCCCATGCCAGCTCGCCGGAAGCTCCGCGTCCGGTGGAGAACAGACCTCCTATTACCAGCCGCATGCCTTCCCAGACGGTCTTCATGGACATGTTCTTGTCCAGAGCGCCGACTATGAAGATAAGAAGCATGCCGAACAGCAGGCCGATTATTATCGAGACCACGGAGGACAGCACGGACTGGAAACCGTTGCCTTCCAGCAGTCTGGGCTCGTTGTTCTTCCTGCTCATACCGCTGCCTCCTTTCTGTCCATCCTCTTGGCGCCGGACATGTAGAGTCCAAGCTCCTGAGCGTTAGTTTCCTCCGGGTAGAGCTCGCCGACGATCTCGCCCTCGTACATTACGAGTATGCGGTCCGATAAGCTCAGCACCTCGTCCAGTTCCAGGGACACCAGCATAATGGCCCTGCCCTCGTCGCGCTCCTCAACGAGCTGCGCGTGTATGAATTCTATGGCGCCTACGTCCAGACCTCTGGTGGGCTGGACCGCCATTACGAGTTCCTTGTTTCTGTCCAGCTCTCTGGCGATTATCGCCTTCTGCTGGTTGCCGCCGGACATTGCTCTTGCCATGGTATCAGGTCCCTGACCGGAACGCACGTCGAACTTGTCGATGAGCTTTTCCGCGTACTGCCTTACCATGGGCTTGTCTATGAAGCCGTTGTGCTGGAACTGCTTTTCCTTGAAGCGCTGAAGCACCATGTTGTCCGCCAGCGAGAAGTCCAGGATGAGGCCGTGCTTGTGACGGTCCTCCGGGATGTGGCTCATGTTCTTAGAGCGGCTCTTGATGCTGGCGTGCGATATGTCCTCACCGCAGAGCGTCACCTTGCCGGCGTTGGTCTGACCCAGGCCGGTGATGGCGCTCACGAGCTCCGTCTGGCCGTTGCCGTCGATGCCTGCTATGCAGAGTATCTCTCCGGCGCGCACCTCGAAGCTTACGTCGTGGACGGCGTTCTTGTTCTTGTGGACTCTGGACGGTGCCGAAAGGTGCTCCACCTTAAGGATCGCCTGGCCCGGCTTCGCCTTGTCCTTCTTTACCTGCAGCTGCACGGGACGGCCCACCATCATGTTGGAGAGCTCCTGGGTATTGGTGCTCTTTGTCTCGATGGTGCCTATGCCTTTGCCCTTGCGCAGAACCGTTACGCGGTCCGCCACGGCCATGATCTCGTTGAGTTTATGGGAAATAAAGAGTATCGATTTGCCTTCCTTGGCGAACTCTTTCATTGTTGCCATAAGTTCGTCGATCTCCTGCGGAGTAAGGACCGCGGTGGGCTCGTCGAATATAAGGATGTCGTTGTCCCTGTAGAGCATCTTGAGGATCTCCACCCTCTGCTGCATGCCTACGGTTATGTCCTCGACCTTAGCGTCCAAGTCCACATAGAGACCGTATTTTTCGGACAGGGCCTTTACCTTTTCCCTGGCCTCTTTCTTCTGGAGGAAGCCCATCCTGGTGGTCTCGGCGCCCAGGATTATGTTGTCCAGGACCGTGAACACTTCCACCAGTTTAAAGTGCTGATGCACCATACCTATACCAAGGGCCGTGGCGTCGTTCGGGTCGTTGATCTCAACTTTCTTACCGTTGAAGAGTATCTCGCCTTTTTCCGGCTGGTAGAGGCCGAAAAGAACGCTCATGAGCGTCGATTTTCCGGCGCCGTTCTCTCCCAGCAGGGCGTGGATCTCACCTCTGCGAAGCTGCAAAGTGATGTCGTCGTTGGCCTTTATGCCCGGGAACTCCTTGGTTATGTGCAGCATTTCTATTACATAATCGTCTTTTTGATCCATGCTGTACCTTTCCTGTGCCAATTCTTTAAAAAAGGGAAGAAAGCGTTACGCTTTCTCCCCTTTAGTCTGCATAAATGGTATTACTCGTAGATTACCGTGCAGCTGTCGGTGCTCTGCGGATAGTTCGGCGCCTCGATGACGGTGTCGTCGATCTTGAGGGTTCCGTCAATGACTGCCTTCAGCTGAGCTTCGTACTCGGCTACGGTGTAGTTCTTGAGGGACCAGGTAGCGGTCGGAAGTCCGGTAGCTCCTTCAGCAGCGCCCAAGCTT
>JAFZRK010000079.1 GCA_017619905.1 Bacillota bacterium | reverse complement strand
CCGCTTACCGAGACCGACCGCAGGATGTATTTCGTGGAGCAGGAGGATGTTTCTCCTCTGGCAAGCGCCTACATAAGGGCGCGCGGCGCCGACAGGCTCTGTTCCTACGGCGACTGGGCGGCGCTGTCCGACGTCTGCGACGCTTCCACCGCAACGTATCTTAAGGACGAAGTCTCCGACGGAGTGATCGCTCCCGGATATACGGATGAGGCGCTGGAGATACTCAAAACGAAGAAAAAGGGGAATTACAATATAATCAAGATCGATACCGCTTACGTCTGCGCTCCGCAGGAGATAAAGGACGTCTACGGCATCAGCTTCGAGCAGGGCCACAACAACTTCAAGATCAATAAGGAACTGCTCGCGAACATCGTCACCAGGAACAAGGATCTTCCGGAGGACGCCGTCCGTGACATGATACTGTCACTGATAACCCTCAAGTACACGCAGAGCAACTCCGTGTGCTACGTTAAGGACGGCATGGCCATAGGCGTGGGCGCCGGCCAGCAGAGCCGCATACACTGCACGCGTCTCGCGGGCAGCAAGGCCGACAACTGGTATCTGCGCCAGAGTCCCAAGGTCCTGAACCTGCCCTGGAAGGAGAACGTCCGCAGGCCCGACAGGGACAACGCGATCGACGTCTACATCTCTGACGAGTACGAGGACGTGCTCCGCGACGGCGAGTGGCAGAAGGTCTTCACGGAAAGGCCGGAAGTCTTTACGGCAGAAGAAAAGAAGGCGTGGATAGCAACGCAGAAGGGCCTTACGGTGGGCTCCGACGCGTTCTTCCCCTTCGGCGACAACATAGAGAGAGCCAGAAAGTCCGGCGCGCAGTACATTGCGGAGCCAGGCGGATCCATAAGGGACGACAATGTAATAGAGACTGCGGACAAGTACGGCATGGTGATGGCATTTACCGGAATGCGCCTGTTCCATCACTGATAGACTTTCGCGAAAAGAGGCGGGGCAGCTTTGGCGGCGGACAAGGAACGCAGGAACAAAGCAATATGGCGGATCGCTCTGGTGGTTCAGATACTGGCGATCGTCGCGGCCGGCGTCCTTGCGGCAGCAAATGTGATAACCTGGAAGGAAGGCGAACCGGTCCGCACCTACGGTCTGGAATATGACGCGTTTTCCGGAGAGCTGGACTTTACCGCGTTCAGCGCGGATGAGGCAATTGCAAAGGCGGCTGACGCGGAAAGGATAAAAGGCGCAAAGAGCGTAAAACTGGACCTCTCCGACTGGACCGCAAAGCAGGCGCTGGAGTTCCGGAATGCCTGCCCGGATCTTAAGATCGACGCGGCAGGGAAGATAATGCTCAACGGCGACGAAGCGGAAGACCTTCTGAAGCTCCGCGAAGCCATGCCGGAAGCGGCTTACGACGGGACGGTACGCTTTGAAGGAACGGAGATACCGCTGCGCGGCGGAACGCTGGATCTTTCGCAGATGCCCAAGGAGGGCTTTCCTCTGCTGATGAAGCTGACCGACGGCACAGTGGAGCTGGACAGCGTCGACTTCGGCAGGGAAGAAGGCGGCCACACGCGGCTTGCGGATGTGCACGCGTTCATGCAGGCAAACCCGGACACGCAGGTATCGTACGGGTTCTCCGCCTTCGGAAAGTCCATAGACGTACACGACGAGGTGCTGGACCTCAACCACATCCCAATGACGGATCAGGGCGCGGAAGTGCGGGATATAATCGCATGCATGCCGGACCTCACCTATCTGGACATGGACTTCTGCGAAGTGGACGACGACCACATGGCGGCCATACGCGAGGACTTCCCGGACATTACGGTGGACTGGCGCATATGGTTCGGCGACCGCTTTACCGCAAGGACGGACGAGACCAGGATACTCGCGAGCGCCAGCTGGCTGGGCGGCGAGCTCACCCCGGAGAACACGCAGGGGCTCAAGTACTGCACGAAGATGAAGTACCTGGACATAGGCCACATGAACTACCTGAAGGATATTTCCTTCACGGCGTACATGCCGGACCTGGAAGTGCTCATAATCATAATGGGCAACGTCACGGACATCTCCCCGCTGGCAAACTGCAAGCATCTGGAGTTCCTGGAGATATTCACCAACGACATAACGGATCTGAGCCCGCTGGCGGAACTGCACGAGCTCAAGCATCTGAACATCTGCTACAACAAGAACCTGTCGGACATGACGCCGCTCTACGGGCTTACGCAGCTGGAACGGCTCTGGATAGGCAGATACACGCAGATCCCCAGGGAGCAGATCCAGCATTTTAAGGAACTGGCGCCGGGCTGCGTGGTGAACACCACCTGCGGCAACCCGCATTACAACTGGCGCTGGTACGGGGATCCGGAGGACGACGAGCCAAAGGACTTTACGCCCCGGTACCGCCTGCTGATGAAGCAGCTGGGATACATAGGCAGGAAGTACTCCATGCCGTGGAACGACCCGAAATACTATCCGCACGATAACAACGCGGGAAATGAATAAAAAGGCAGTTATTACATGGACGAACTGGAAAACAAGACGATAACTGAAGAGAGTGCTGCGCCCGCAGAAAACGCGGAGGCGGAGAGCGCTGCGCCCGCGGAGGACTCTGCAAAGAAGAGCGGCAGAAAGGTCCCCGCGGCGCTGATCGCGGTGCTGGCTGTGATAGTGATCGCGGCCGCAGTCCTTTCGTTTACCCATAACATAGTATGGTTCCGCCACGGCGTTCACTTCAAGAACGCCTCCACCCTGTCCCACAGGCTGGAGGCGGGGGAGACCGCAAAGCTGGATCTTCTTCCGCTGCTCTCCACGGCGGACTTTAAGGACAGCGGCAATTACGAGGAGCTCTACAACTGGGCCAAGGCGCATCCCGATATCCACGTCGTCTACGACGTAAAGCTCCCGGCGGGGGCCTCCTACGATCCCGTAAGCCGCGTTGCCGATCTTTCGGCGCTGGACCACGATGCCGCGGAGGTGACGTCCAACCAGGAAGTCCGGTACATACTGGGGCTCGAGGGCGTCAAGCTGGGCCTTTCGGACTGGACACAGGCGCAGATGGCGGCCTACGCGGAGCATTATCCGGACTGGAAGATAACCGGCAGCAAGGACCTTGGACGCGTCAGCGCGGCTGACTTCGCGGCCTTCAGGAAGACCCTGCCGGACGCCGAATTCAGCGGGGAAGTGCTCATATACGGCACTGCCGTTCCCGTTAACGCGGAGAGCGTCCAGCTGCCCGCGGACGAGCAGACCATAAAGGACCTGGAGACCGCTGCTCCGTATCTGGCGTCGCTCAAGAACGTGGACTTTGGCTCGGAAGAGGGCCACGAGAGGCTGGCCGCCGTTTACGGTTTCCTTAAGGATCACCCGGACATCAACGTGGATTACAAGTTCGGCATCTTCGACAGGACGCCGGGCATACACGATATAAAGCTGGATCTCAACCACCGCAAGATGACCGACCAGGGCGAGGAAGTCCGCGAGGTCATTGCGTGCATGCCTGATCTTAAGTGGCTTGACATGGACAGCTGCGGGGTGGACGACGAGCACATGGCTGCCATCCGGGACGACTACCCGGAAGTTAAGGTGGTGTGGCGCATATGGTTCGGAGTGCGCAAGACCTACTCCGTAAGGACCAACGTCCTGAGGATACTGGCGAGCGCTCCGGAGAACGCGGGGAGCTTAACGCCCGCGTCCGCCGCGTCGCTGAAGTACTGCACGGACGTCAAGTATCTGGACATAGGCCACAACGAATACCTCTACAACATAGACTTCGTAAGATACATGCCCAACCTGGAAGTCTTCATAGTGATGGACGGCACCATAAGCGACCTGTCGCCCCTGGAGAACTGCCCGCACCTGGAGTTCCTGGAGGTGTTCACGAACAGGATAACGGATCTTTCTCCGCTGGCCAACGCGAAGGAACTGAAGCACCTGAACATTAACTGGAACCATCATCTTAAGGACATTACCCCGCTGTACGGGCTGGATCTTGAGCGCCTCTGGATAGGCGTAATAAACGAGGTGCCCAAGGAGCAGATAGAGGAGTTCAAGGCGCTCCATCCGAACTGCGTGGTGAACGATTACAGCATAGACTCCCACGAGGACTGGCGCTGGGACAAGGACAAGAACTACTATCCCAGGTACGCGCTGCTGAGGGAGCAGATGGGGTACCACTATCCGGAGGGCGGCACGGATTACGTGTTCTACTGGATGGATCCGCTGTACGAGCCGCACGACGACTCGGTGCAGGACCCGCTCTGCCCGTACTGACGGAAAGCCTGAAAACAAGCAAACAATAGAACGAACATAACCATCGAACATCAGAGAGGAGAAGCGCAGATGAAGATCCTTGTAGTCGGCGGCGGCGGAAGAGAGCACGCCATAATCAAGAAGATAAAGGAGAATCCGGAGGTAGACGTTATCTACGCGCTGCCCGGTAACGCCGGCATGGCGCAGGACGCGGAGTGCATCAGCATAAGCGCCGCGGACCTGGACGCGATAGTGGACTTTGCCAAGGGGCACGGCGTGGATTACGCTGTGGTAGCTCCGGACAACCCGCTGGTGGACGGCTGCGTGGACAGACTGGAAGCTGTCGGCATTCCATGCTTCGGACCCAGGGCCAACGCCGCCATCATAGAAGGCAGCAAGGTCTTCTCCAAGAACCTGATGAAGAAATACGGCATCCCCACGGCGG
The DNA here is from genome assembly GCA_017619905.1 of Bacillota bacterium. Taxonomy (GTDB): domain Bacteria; phylum Bacillota; class Clostridia; order Peptostreptococcales; family Anaerovoracaceae; genus RUG13409. Next base: position 103 of record JAFZRK010000079.1, on the reverse strand, counting down.
CCTACGAGGTGTTCACCAGCGCCGCGGATGCTCTGGAATACGTAAAGACCTGCCCCATACCTACGGTAGTCAAGGCCGACGGCCTGGCTCTGGGCAAGGGCGT
>JAFZRK010000078.1 GCA_017619905.1 Bacillota bacterium | reverse complement strand
GGGCTCTTTATTCCGCTGGCCCAGGTGAAGGGCTCGTCAGGGCGGAAGAACACCGCTTTTATGCTGAGAAGGTCCTTTGCTATCAGTTTGCTGAGTTCCATGTACGTCTCCTTGCTTAAACATCGCTCAGAAGGCCGAAAACAGCCGATTCTGCGCGCTTTTGCGTGTCAGCCGATAAATTCCCTGACGCAGCGCTCGTAAGCCGCCACAGGGTCCTCTGAGCGCGTTACGGGGCGTCCCACGACTATGTAGTCGGCGCCTATCAGCCGCGCGGACTTGGGGGACATTATTCGCTTCTGGTCCCCGGCGTAGTCGTCCTCAAAACGTATGCCCGGGGTGACCGTCAGGAAGCTTTCTCCGCAGGCAACGTGAACGGCCGTGGCTTCCATGGGGGAGCACACAACTCCGTCCAGACCTGCCGCCTTGGCGGTCTTAGCGTAGTGCATTACCACGGTCTTCATGGGTTTTTCGATGAGCAGGTCGCGCTCCATGGATTCCTGGTCCGTTGATGTCAGCTGCGTTACCGCTATCAGCAGGGGACGGGTGCCGTCCGGTCTGGTAAGACCTTCCAGCGCTGCTTGCATCATCGCCGTGGTTCCGGCGGCATGCACGTTCACTATGTCCACGTCCAGCGCCGAGAGCACGGCCATCGCGCTTTTTACCGTGTTGGGGATGTCGTGCAGCTTAAGATCCAGGAAGATCTTGTGGTCGCGGGCCTTTATGTCCCTTACGATCTGCGGGCCTTCCGCGTAGAAGAGCTCCATGCCTATCTTCACGAATGGCTTGCGTCCCGTGAATCTGTCCAGGAATTCGAGCGTGGCTTCCCTTGTGGGGAAATCGCAGGCGATTATAACGTCTTTACCCATGGTTCTTATCCTTTCGGGGAGCCGCTTACAGCGCCGCTCCTATTATATCGCTTAAGCGCTCTATTCCGAGTTTTTCCATCTCGGCGGGGAGCGCCTCTATAATCTTCCTGCAGGCGAAGGGGTCGACCAGGTTGGCCGCTCCGACCTCCACCGCGCAGGCGCCGGCCATCATCATCTCGATGACGTCCTTTGCCGTGCTGACGCCGCCCATTCCGACGACCGGTATTTTAACGGCTTTGGCCACCTGCCATACCATGCGCAGAGCCACCGGGAATACCGCTGGTCCGGAGAGTCCGCCCGTGTTGTTGGCGAGCAGGGGGCGGCGCGTCTTAAGATCTATCCGCATGCCCAGCAGGGTGTTTATCAAGCTTATTCCGTCCGCTCCGGCGTCTTCGCAGGCCGTGGCCACGGAGACGATGTCCGTAACGTTGGGCGTCAGTTTCATTATAACAGGTTTAGTCGTTACTTTCTTTACCGCAGCAGTAACTTCCGCGGCGGCTTTGGGATCCGTACCGAAACTCATTCCGCCGCCGTGGACGTTGGGGCAGCTGATGTTTACCTCCAGCCAGCCGACCTGCGGCTCTTTGTCCAGTTTTTCGCAGGTATACACATAGTCTTCGACGGAGAAGCCGCTGACGTTTGCCATCACCGGCTTATGGAACACCTTTGCGAGGGCGGGGAGCTCTTCGGAGATGACTTTGTCCACGCCCGGATTCTGAAGTCCCACGGCGTTGAGCATTCCGGAAGAGGTCTCGGCTATGCGCGGGGTGGGATTGCCGAAGCGCGGATCCTTAGTCGTTCCCTTGAAGGAGAACGTTCCCAGCATGTTTATGTCGTAAAGATCAGCGAATTCTCGTCCGTAGCCGAAGGTCCCGGAAGCGGGAATCACGGGGTTGTCCAGTTCAATTCCGCAGAGGGTGGTGCAAAGGTCTACCATGGCAGCTCCTCCTTGTCGAATACCGGACCGTCCTTGCAGACGCGCTTGTATCCGTCCTTTGTCTTTATGCTGCAGCCCATGCAGGCGCCGAAACCGCAGCCCATGCGCTCCTCCAGAGACAGCTGTCCGCGGCCGGTCAGGGCCTTTTTAACAGCTTTAAGCATCGGCATCGGTCCGCAAGCATAGTATTCGGTGTAAGTTAGTTCATTTACCGGGGTGGTAACATAACCTTTTATTCCGTAACTTCCGTCGACGGTCGTAACAGTGACGCTGCATCCGAGATCCAGGAATTCCTCCATGAAGAATATCTCGCTCGCTGTGTTGAACCCCAGGACCACGTTCATGCATCGTTCTATGCGTCCGTCTCCGATCAGATCCTTTGCGAGCCAGTACAGAGGGGGAATGCCTATGCCCCCTCCGATTATCAGCGGATACTTGCCTGCGCGGCTTGTATCGAAGCCGTTGCCCAGGCCCGTAAGCACGTCCAGCTCCGTTCCGGGATGCATATGAGTCATCTGCTCCGTGCCTTCGCCCAGCACCTTGTATATGAGTGTAAGGCGCCCCGGCTCGCAGTCGCAGACGGATATGGGACGGCGCAGATAGCGCCCCGGCAGGGATATGTTCACGAACTGCCCCGGCCTCGTAATGGCCGAAGTATCGCCGGCAAGCACCATCTCGTAAGCGTTCGCCGCCAGTTCCTTATTCTGTTCGATCGTAAATGTCGTCTGTTTCATCGTTTATGCGTCTATCGTCGAGATCGTCAGCGTGGTCTCTTCCAGCACGTCCAGCAGCACGCGCACCGTATCAAGCGAGGTGAATATCGTGGCGTTGTTCTCTGTAGCGGCCTGGCGTATCGTGTGGCCGTCGGTCTCCGCGCGGGTGGCGCCCACTTCGCTGGTGTTTATGATGTACGCTATGTGCCCCTGGCGTATGGATTCCAGTATCTCGTCGCTGCCTTCGCTGAGTTTCTTAAGCACTCTGGTGCGTATGCCGTTCTCCTTAAGGAACCTTGCGGTGCCCTGCGTGGCCTCTATGTTGAAGCCCAGATTGTAGAACCTCTGGATCAGCGGCAGGGCCTCGGCGCGGTCTTTCTTTGCGATCGTAACGAACACGGTGCCGTAGTTCTTGAGCTTAAGTCCCGCTGCCTGCAGCGCCTTGTACAGCGCGCGGTTCAGCTTGTCGTCGTAGCCGATCGCTTCGCCCGTGGACTTCATCTCCGGCGACAGATAGGCGTCCAGTCCCTTTATCTTGTTGAAGGAGAACACCGGAACCTTTACGTAGAAGCGCTTCTTCTCCTGCGGGTACAGGTCGAAGATGCCTTGTTCCTTCAAGCTCTTGCCAAGGATGACCTCCGTGGCTATGTCCGCCAGCGAGTAGCCCGTGGCTTTGGAGAGGAAGGGGACCGTTCTGGAGGACCTGGGGTTGACCTCTATGATGTGCACGTTGTCGTCCCTGTCCACGATGAACTGTATGTTGTACAGACCGATTATTCCTATGGCTGGTCCGAGCTTCTTGGCGTATCCGAGTATCGTTCCCTTGACCTTGTCCGAGATGGAGAAGGAGGGGTAGACGCTTATGGAGTCTCCGGAGTGCACGCCCGTGCGTTCCACCAGTTCCATTATGCCCGGGACGAACACGTCGCGTCCGTCGCAGACCGCGTCGACTTCCACTTCCTTGCCGAAGATGTACTTGTCGACCAGCACCGGGCGGTCGTTGCCTATCTCCACGGCGCTCTTAAGGTAGCGGCGCAGCTGCTCCTCGTCGGAGACTATCTGCATGGCGCGTCCTCCCAGAACGAAGCTGGGCCTTACGAGCACGGGGTAGCCGACCTCGTTTGCGGCCTTTACGCCGTCCTCTATGTTGGTGACCGCATGTCCCGGCGGCTGCGGGATCCCAAGGTCCGCGAGGAGCTTCTCGAAGCTGTCGCGGTTCTCGGCCGCGTCTATCGCGGCGCAGTCGGTGCCTATTATCTTTACTCCGCGCTTCATCAGCGGCTCGGCCAGGTTGATGGCTGTCTGTCCGCCCAGGGAGGCGATGACGCCTTCGGGCTTCTCGAAGTTGATGATCGCCATCACGTCTTCCGGGGTGAGCGGCTCGAAGTAGAGTTTGTCCGCGGTGGTGTAGTCCGTGGATACGGTCTCCGGGTTGTTGTTGATTATTATTGCCTCGTAACCGGCGCGCTTTATGGTCTGCACGGCGTGCACGGTGGAGTAGTCGAACTCCACGCCCTGGCCTATGCGTATGGGGCCTGCGCCAAGCACGATTATCTTCTTCTTATCCGTGTGTATGGACTCGTTCTTTCCGGTGTAGGAGGAGTACAGGTAGGCAATGTATTTGCCTGTGTGCAGGGTATCCACCATGCGGAAGATCGGAGCGATCTTTTCCTTGAGCCGGCGCTCGTAGATGCTTAACTCGTCTAAGTTCCAGAGCTTGGCTATGTACTCGTCGGAGAAGCCCATGATCTTGGCTTCTTTCAGGACCTTGCCGCTGTTGACGTTCTTAGCGAGCTTCTTCTCCATGTCCACGATCTTTTTAAAGCTCTCAAGGAAGAGGTCTGTGATCATGGTGACCTTGTGCAGTCTCTCCAGATCCGCTCCGCGGCGCAGCAGCTCGAATATGGCGAAGACGGCGTCCGCGCGGAAGTCCGCGATGTAGGTCCAGAGCTCGTCGTCCGTGTAGCTGTCGAACTTGGGCAGGTGGAAGTGGCAGGCGCCTATCTCCAGCGACCTAACGGACTTAAGGCAGCATTCCTCAAGCGTGCTTCCTATGCCCATGACCTCGCCGGTGGCCTTCATCTGGGTGCCCAGGGTGTTGGGCGCGTCCGTGAACTTGTCGAATGCGAAGCGCGGGAACTTGGCGACTATGTAGTCCAGCGACGGTTCTATGGCTGCCGTTCCTCCGGCTACAGGGATCTCCTCCAGGGACATGCCCATGGCTATCTTGGCGGTGACGCGCGCTATGGGGTAGCCGCTGGCCTTGGACGCAAGCGCTGATGATCTGGAGACGCGCGGGTTGACTTCTATCAGGAAGTACTCGCTTGTCTCCGGGTGCAGGGCGAACTGCACGTTGCATCCGCCTTCTATCTTGAGCTCGCGGATTATCTTTATGGCGGAGTCGTTGAGCATCTTAAGGTCGCGGTCGTTGAGCGACAGTATGGGGGCCACCACTATGGAGTCTCCGGTGTGCACGCCCACGGGGTCCACGTTCTCCATGCCGCATATCGTAATAGCGTGGTCGTTGGTGTCCCTCATTACCTCGAACTCTATCTCCTTGTAGCCCTTGACGCTCTTTTCGATAAGCACCTGGTGGACAGGGGAGAGCCTGAAGGCGTTGGTGCCGACCTCGATCAGCTCCTCTTCGTTATACGCAAAGCCGCCGCCGGTGCCGCCCAGGGTAAAGGC
>JAFZRK010000077.1 GCA_017619905.1 Bacillota bacterium | reverse complement strand
AGTCGGCCTCTATGGCGTTGTAGAGCTGCTCCATGGTGTACTTCTTCTGTACGAAGCAGAGCTCCTTTACTGCCGCCATGGAGTTGACCACGGAGATCATTCCCACGGGGTTCATGAGGGAGCTGTTCTCGTAAGGCAGGCTCCTGCTCATCATGTCCTTGCCGGACTTGATGCCATCGTAGGCGAACGCGCTGTGGATGACGTCGTTGTTAACGTACTCAGTGACCTTAATGAGGATGTTGTGCTCCTCGTTGTATAAGCTCATGAAGTGGTAGAGCTGCTTCTTGTATGCGTCGTAGAATTCCTCGAAGGTCTTGAAATCCTTCATCTCGCCGGTCTGAAGACCTACCATCTCGTTGGTGTTGTAGTTGTACCCGTTGTGCATGGTGATGTCCAGCACCTTGGCGCATACGAACATGCCCAGAGCGTTGATCTTGGACTTTCCGGGGATGTTGAGGTCCAGGCAGCCGGCCAGCGCGAAGTTCCTTGCGTCCTCTTCGGAAACGCCCTGATCCATAAGGCCCTTTATGTAGGACTTGTCGGATACGAACGCGGGCATTCCCAGACCGGTCTTTACGATCTCCATTCCGCGGTGCATCAGCTTCTGCGGAGTGTTCTCGTTTACGCGGATGGTGATGGTGAAGTGCGGGGTGCGTACTTCGTCCGCGGAGTCAAGGATGAGGTAGGTCAGCTCGTTGGTAGCGTCGTTGCCGTCCTTGTCTACGCCGCCTATTACGCAGTTGTTCCAGCGGGCCATTCCTGCCCACTTGTCTCTCTGCTTGGCGTTGCCGGATACGAAGTTGAACTGCATTATCTTAAGACGGAGGCACTCGATGTACTCGAGGATCTCGGCGTCCGTCATTCCGTTCTCCTTGCTCTTGAGGTAGAACGGATACATGTACTGGTCGAATCTTCCGAGAGGAACGGTGCCGTGGGTGATCATCATCCAGTAGAACCAGAATGCCTGGATGGCATCCACGAAGTCTCTGGAGGGGTTCTCCGCTATCCAGTGGCAGGTCTCTGCCATCTTCTCCAGCTCAGCCTTTCTCTTGGGATCCGCGCACTTTGCGGCAGCCTCGGAGCAGGTGTCGCCGTATCTGTGATACATGCGGACTACTGCTTCCAGAGCGATTATGACTGCCTGGAGGTAGCAGGCCTTGTCGTATGCCTCGGCGTTGTCGTAGCGAACGCCTCTGAGCTCTTCCTTAGCCTCGTCGAGAGTCTTCTTGATGCCCTCGGTGACGATCTTGCCGTAGTCGGGAACGAAGAAAGAAAGTCCTATTCCAAGGCCCCAGCCGAAGCCGGCGCCGCCGGATCCTCTACCCTTCTTCTTGTCTGTCCAGGGCGGGCACAGAATGCCGGACTTGATGAACGGCCAGAGGCGCTCGTCGTCGTAGAAGCGGCCCTGCCACTCGTACATCTGTCTGTCCTGGCCTTCCCAGAAGGAATCTCCCTCGCGGAGAGCCTTGCGGTCCTCGTCGGAGATGCTGTACTGACCGTCGGCGATTATGGAATCCAGGTCCTCGTCGTCCCAGAAGGGTCCCCATACGGAGGCCTCAAGACCGTGCGGCTTGGAGGCAACGTTGCCTACGATGAGCTCGTCCGGATCGACGTAGAGCGTTCTCTGGTCGAAGTAGTCGGCTGTGGCCTGGGCTCTCTTGAGCACAGGGGTAAGACCCTCGTGCTTTCTCCAGGAATCGATCACGATCCTGTACTTCTCGCCGCAGAAGACGAACTTCTTTTCTCCCTTAAGATCCGCGTACATTCTTTCTATTCTTTCTGTCATGACTTCCTCTCTTTCGGTTCTGACATTAACTTAAACTATTTCGGTGCCTGGCTGAGTGCGGTCCTTATATACGTGACCTGCAGACCGCCGCGCGGGCTCTTACAAATCCACTTTACACTATGGAAAATGCAGCGTCAAAGCATATTTGGGCCGCAAAAAACGGTTTATGCAGGGCTGCACTCGGGGGCAAAATCATTGTGCAGCGTTGCACAGCCGTTGTGCAATATGCTATAATATGCAAAAGTCACGATCACGTCCGAAAGGAGCAGTATATGCGCGGAACAGTAGACATAGTGCGGCTCGGAAACACCGAGCTGTTCGCACCGAAGGAACTGAGCGAAAAGTCGTTCAGAAGGACTGAGTGGAAACTCAAGATAGCACAGGCCTCCGCTTCCGGAAGCACGATGCGGGAAGTGCTTGGATTGTTCGCCTCGCTGGCGGACGGAGCGGTGTTTCTGCTTGACAAAGACCTCAAGATATCATATTTCAGCGGCAGCAGCCACACGTCGGGAAAACTGGCTTCTGCGCTTCTGAAGCACGGCGGCGCGGACAGGACCCGGCCGGCAAAACTTCCGGACGGCGCGGAACTTACAGAGCTTCTGGACGAAACGTCGGAGGACAAGCTGATATATCAAAATCTGGAAGACGGCGAGCTCTGCTGGGTAAGTACCGTAAAGCTGGAAAAGACAGAAGACTTCTTCATAGTCCTGATAACCGCCGCATCCGCGGAGCTGAGCGAGATTCCTGTGCTGTTCGGCATGCTGCAGGAATGCTTCGAGGAGATCAATCTAAGACGCCTGCACGGAGACGTTCCTCCGGGAGACACCAAGGCCTTCATAACAGCGCTGACCGGCGGCACACTGTCCGAATGGGACGACATAGACGCCTACGCCAAGCGTCTCCCCTCGCCTCCCAGGAAATACATGACCATAGCCGTGGCTCAGGCCTCGCCCATGGGGCGGAACTCTGTGGAAAGCTTATCTTCGCAGCTCAAGGCGTTCTTCCCGGATTGCAGCTGCGCGGTGATCGGCGACCAGATAGTAATGATAATCAGCAACTCCACCAGAGCATTCCAGCCAAAGCCCATCTTCAGTGAAAAGGACATGCATTCCCTGCTGACAAGGTACGACGGCTCCATCGCCTTTTCGAACGTTACCCAGCGGCTTGACATGCTCAGGACAAACTACCTGCTGGCCGAGAGCACGCTGCGGCTCGGCAAGGCGATACAGGAACGCGGAGGTTCCAGAATATTTTATTATGAAGATTACGCGGAATACATAGCCATAGAGCTGTCGCTGGAGCGCTACAGAGAGATAATGCGCCACGACGACCTGCTCTTCCTTACCTGCCCTGATGCCGTTACGCTCTACCGCTACGACTACCACAACGGAACGGACCTTCAGACCGTACTCTATTACTTCTGCAAGAACAACGGCAACATCTCTTCCGCGGCAAAAGAAGCGTTCATGCACCGCAACACGTTCTCCGCAAGGATGGCGCAGATACGCGAGATACTGTCCGGGGTGGACCTTTCGGACGGAAGAGTTCAGCACAGGATGCTGTTCTCCTGCAGAGTCTTCCGGTACTACAACCTCTACTACGATAAAAACGCCCCGAAGAGTCTTTCGGAGCGTCTGTCGTTTACCGAGGGTGCCTGAAATTCGCAGCCGCCCCATGATCCTGGAAGCCGCAGATGCTAAAGCTCTGCTTCCAGTCTGTTCCTTACCGCTGCTATGAACTGCGCGGTAGTGAGTCGCTGTACGTCCTCCCCTTTCGCAAGGACCGCAAGGTCGCCGGTCATGCAGCCGGTCTCTATGGTATCCAGGACTGCTTTTTCCAGCTTGCAGGCAAAATCTGACAGCGCGGTGTTGCCGTCCAGCTCGCCGCGCTTTTGAGTGCGCCTGTCCAGGCAAATATGGTCGCCACGGGGTTGGTGGAAGTCTCTTCGCCCTTAAGATACCTGTAATAGTGGCGCGTAACGGTGCCGTGAGCGGCCTCGTACTCAAAGTAGCCGTGCGGCGATACCAGAACAGAAGTCATCATGGCCAGACTGCCGAAGGCCGTGGACACCATGTCGCTCATGACATCGCCGTCGTAGTTCTTGAGCGCCCATATGAAGCCGCCGGAGGAGCGTATGACGCGGGCCACGGCGTCGTCGATAAGCGTATAGAAATACTCTATGCCAAGCGCCCTGAAGCGCGCTTGGTATTCTTCTTCGTAGATCCTTTGGAATATGTTCTTGAATGTCTGGTCGTACTGCTTGGAGATGGTGTCCTTTGTGGAGAACCACAGATCCTGCTTCTGCGACAGAGCGTACTCGAAGCACGAGCGCGCAAAGGCCTCTATCGAGCTGTCCTTGTTGAACATGGCCTGCAGGACTCCGGCGCACTCATAGTTATATACGTTCTCCTTGTACTGAGTTCCGTCCTGGCCGGTAAAGACCAGCTCTGCGCTGCCGGGTCCGGGAACTCTGTACTCCGTGGCCTTGTATACATCGCCGTATGCATGCCTTGCGATAGTTATAGGCGCTTTCCAGTTCCTTACAGCGGGCTTTATGCGGCTCGTCATTACCGGCGCGCGGAACACGGTGCCGTCCAGCGCCGCGCGGATGGTGGCGTTGGGGCTCTTCCACATCTTCTTGAGATGGTATTCCTCAACACGCTGCGCGTTGGGCGTTATGGTTGCGCACTTTACTGCAACACCAAGACGCTTTGTGGCTTCCGCGGCCTCCAGCGTGACTTTGTCGTCCGTGGCGTCCCTGTTCTCCAGCCCCAGATCGTAATACTCCGTGTTGAGCTCCACGAACGGGCTCAGAAGCTCGTTCTTCACCATCTTCCAGATGATCCTGGTCATTTCGTCGCCGTCCATCTCCACGATGGGGCGCATCTTGATCTTTTCCATGGTCCGCCTCCCGGCCTGGGCCGCAATAAAGCAATGTATTACAGAGAATTATAGCAAAACCTGAAATCATTGTAAATAAAAGGACGGCCGCTTCGGACCGCCCTTGGATAATCGTTTTTCAGAAACCTACAGGTTCTCGTTCCTGAGCGCGTCTATGGGGTTGTCCCTGCGTATGCGCCTTGTGGAATAGAGCATGGTGGCAAACACAACTATGAACACGCTCGCCACGGCTATCACCACGCCGCGCCACGGGATGTAGAAGCCCGAGTCGAACGCGTTTCCGGTCACGGTCCATATCCAGACGGTCATCAGCAGCGCCGCCGGGATGCCGAACACCAGACTACGGAAGCCGTAGATAAGGCACTCGAAGTTCATCATCTTTGAGAAGCCCCTCCCGGAAAGCCCGATGGACTTGAGCATCGCGAACTCCCTGCGCCTCAGCATTATACTGGTTGAGATGGTGTTGAACACGTTCGCCAGCGCTATCAGCGAGATGATGATTATGAACCCGTAGCTGAACACGTTTATGATGGTCACCAGCATCCTGTTGGAATTCCTGGCAGCTGCAACGTTGCTCAGATACTCCGTGCCGAAGCCGTTGGCGGACAGCACGGTCTTCATCTCCTCGAAGACCCTGCCGGGATCGGAAGCGCTTACCGCCAGATAACTGTAACCTATGTATCCGGTCTTCAGATGGTCCTCGCCCAGAACGCTGTCGGCCATGCTGTACGGGTAGATGATCGCCGCCTCCTGGCTGGACAGCGCCAGACTGGTCGTCTTTACCGGATCGGCAGCCGTAAAAGTGGTCTTTATCACGGCCTCGTCCTTGCTGAGGCGAATGGCTTTGCTGAGGTCCATGTCGTCGCTGTTCTCGTGCGTCTGCCAGTATTCGCGGACGTAATCCTCCGGGAAATACCAGT
>JAFZRK010000076.1 GCA_017619905.1 Bacillota bacterium | reverse complement strand
GATCCGCTCATGGCGGCGGAACCGGACACCACGCTGTCGGCGGATGAGCGCAAGATAGGCGGCCTCGGGATCTTCATAGTGAAGCAGACCATGGACGACATGCAGTACAGGTACGAGGACGGCCGCAACATCCTGACGATAAAGAAACAGTTTTAACTCAGACCGCTGACAGGTCTTAACGAACAGATCCGGGTTTCCGGGGAGGTCTAATGATGGAGAACGTAAAATACAGAGCAGACGGAGACGCGCTCGTAATAGAGCTGAGCGGCCACATAGATTCGTCCAACGCCGCAGCCGCGGAACAGGCGATCACCGCCGCCAGGGAGAGCGGCAGCTTCAGCAAGGTAACAGTGGACTGCGCGGATCTGTCGTACATTTCCAGCGCCGGTCTGCGCGTGATACTGCGCCTTAAGAAAGCCATTCCAGACACCTGCCTGACAAACGTTTCCACCGAGGTCTACGAGATATTCGACATGACCGGTTTCACGGAGATGATGGACGTTCAGAAGGCCTACAGAGTGCTGTCCGTGGAGGGCTGCGAGGTGATAGGCCAAGGCGCCAACGGCAAGGTCTACCGCATAGACCCGGACACCATAGTAAAGGTCTACCTGGATCCGGACTCCCTGGACGACATACACAGGGAGCGCGAGCTCGCCAGGACGGCGTTCGTGCTTGGCATACCCACCGCCATCCCCTACGACGTGGTACGCGTGGAAGACGGCAGCTACGGCTCCGTATTCGAGATGCTGAACGCCGACAGCTTCGCGAAGCTTCTTATAAAGGGCGAAAAGACCGTGGACGAGATAGCGTCCATGAGCATCGAGCTTCTCAAGACCATACACGCCACCAAGGTGGATCCTAAGACCATGCCGGACATGAAGGCCGTGGCAGCGGGCTGGGCCGATTACCTTAAGGACTACCTGCCTGCGGACCAGTGGGAGAAGCTCTGCGCGCTGATAAAGGCCGTCCCGGACGACGACCACATGCTCCACGGCGACTATCATCTTAAGAACGTAATGTATCAGAACGGCGAGAGCATCCTCATCGACATGGATACGATCTGCCACGGACATCCCATATTTGAGCTGGCCTGCATGCGCAACGCCTACGTGGGCTACAGCTCCGTGGACCGCAGCGTGGTGCAGGGCTTCCTGGGCATCCCCTACGATACGGCCAAAGAGCTCTGGGGCAAGATGCTGAAGCTCTACCTGGGCACGGAGGACGAGGCCGTCCTTAAGGACGTGGAGGACAAAGCCGAGCTCGTGGGCATCACCCGCATGATGCGCAGGAGCATACGCCGCATGGGCCTTGACACGGAAGAGGGAAGGACTTTCTGCGAGTTCTGCAGGAAGCGTTTTACCGAGCTCCTGCCCAAGATAGACACGCTTACTTTCTAGCTGTTTTCTGTCTGCGGATCCGCCGATCTATCGGCATATTTTTACCCGGAGGACCGGTCGGTCTTCCGGTTTTTTTGCTTGAACCACTATCTGTTGGGGGTCTTTTTGCGGTATCCACTAATGTTATTTTTTTGCCAAAGAATAAGGTGTATTTTTGGTGTTTTTGTCAATGGCACCCCTTTAATTTTAGAACCGAACGTGTTATACTTTTTATGCTGAAAGTCATTTAGGAGGTACCGTTTGAACAGCCCGCTGCTTAGCAAAAAAGCGCAGAAGACCAGAGAGCATGTTCGTGATATTTCCCTGGAACTCATGAAGCGCAACGGTTACCAGAACACCACCGTCCGCGACATCTGCTCCAAGGCGGATATCTCCGTAGGCACATTTTACAGCTATTTCCCTTCCAAGACAGACCTGTTCCTGGACATCTACAAACAAGCCGACGATTACTTCTCCGAGACCGTTGCCGTAAAGATCAGCGGCAGCAACGCAAAAGAGCGCATAGTGGATTTCTTCCGCTGCTACGCGCGTCTTAACATGGAGACAGGAGTAGATCTTCTCAGAGTCCTCTTCAACCCGGAGAACCTCTGGTTCGCCAAGAAGAGACCCATGCAGAAGGTCCTGGCGGATGTCATCGCCGCAGGAATCTCGGCGCGCGAACTGGACACGGACCTCTCCGCGGACGAGATGGTGGACTATCTGTTTACGGCGGCCCGCGGCTGCTGCTACAGCTGGTGCGTACTGGAAGGCAATTATGATCTGGAGGATCAGATAGTCAGATACATCGGACTGGCGCTGAAGGCGTTCTAGTCCGTTTTTTGCGGGAATAAACGAAGGTCGTTTGTTTTATAAATCTATTTATCCAGCATTCCAAAGGAGGTAATCGCGTGGTTAAACTCAAGGCTGAACTGGAGAAGATCTTTGGCGCTGCTAATGTTTCCGACAAGGAAGCAGACCTTGCCGCTTACGCGAGCGACAAGAGCTTTGCTAAGGCAATTGCTCCGATCTTCGTCGTAAAGGCGAAGAACGCTGACCAGGTAGAGGCACTCGTAAATCTCGCCAACGAGAAGGAGTTCCCCATCATTCCTGTCAGCTCCGGTGCTCCCCACTACAGAGGAGACACCGTTCCGTCCGTTCCCGGCGCAGTCATCGTAGATCTGTCCGGAATGAACAAGATCCTCAGCATCAACAAACAGCACAGAATGGCAGTCATCGAGCCCGGCGTCACTTACGGACAGTTCCAGAAGGCGCTCGCAAGGAAGGGAATGCACTTCGCGTACACCCTGGCTCCCAAGGACACCAAGTCTGTTCTGGCAGACGTTATGGACGTTGAGCCCAGACTCAACGCCTCCCACGGCTTCTCTTACACGGAGCCCTTCCGCTGCGTGGAAGTCACCTGGGGCGACGGCAACCGCATGTACACAGGCGACGCCGCAAACGGCGGCCCTGTCGGATCCCTCGAAAAGCAGTGGGAGCAGGAGAAGTGGCAGGTCAGCCCGCTCGGACCGATGATGCTCGACTTCTACCGTCTGCTCACCCAGTCCCAGGGAACCATGGGCATCGTAACGTGGGCGTCCGTCCGCTGCGAGCTTGCTCATCAGGCGCACAAGTGCTTCTTCGTCACCGCTGAAGCTGAGAAGGACCTGCTCGACTTCGTATGGGACGTCATCCATGTACGCTTCTCCGACGAGCTCTTCATCCTGAACAAGGCCCAGATCGCCAACCTCATGGGCGAGACCCCGGCCGAGATCGAAGCTCTCAAGAAGGAGCTCCCCGCATGGGCAGTATTCGTAGGCGTAGGCGGAAGAGAGCTTCTGCCTCAGGAAAAGTGCGCTCAGCAGGAAGCTGACATCAAGGAGTTCGCTCAGAAGAGAGGACTCGTTCCCGTCAACTCCATCGGCAGCGTCACCGCCACCGCTCTGTACAAGAAGGCCATCACTCCTTCCCCGGCCAAGAAGTTCTGGAAAGAGACCTACAAGGGCGCGTTCCAGGAGATCTTCTTCCTCAGCAAGATCGACGACACCGCCATGTTCATCGACAAGATGGCAGGCATTGCCGCCAAGGTCGGATATCCTGTGTCGGACATAGGCGTATACGTCCAGCCGATCCACTACGGATCCGCTTATCACGTATGCTTCACGCTTCCTTACGATCCCGCCTCCGCCAAGGAGACCAAGCTCGTCAAGGAGCTCTACGAGAGAGCATGCGTTGAACTGGCTCAGGCCGGCGCTTACTACGCAAGACCTTACGGACCGTGCGCCCGCATCCAGCTCAACAAGGATGCCATGGGCTACACCGCTCTCAAGCGCCTCAAGGACATCTTCGATCCCAAGGGCCTTCTCAACCCCGGCAAGTTAACGATTTAAGAAAGGGGAGACAATAATGGCATTAAAAGATTTCATACCGATGATGGAGCGCTGCTCCAACTGCCTCGGCTGCAAGTGGATCCCGTTCGATAAGATCCAGTCCCAGCGCTTCGGCGAGAACTGCCCCACCAACTTGTATTATCAGTGGCATATGTACTCCCTGCGCGGAAAGTACATGGTCGGCCAGGCATACATGACCGGAGACTACAATTTCAAGTCTTCTCCGGAATGGCTCAACGCCGTTCAGTCCTGCACCGCGTGCGGCGCCTGCGACGTTACCTGCAAGATCACCAGGTTCAACCTCGAAGGACTCGACTACTGCTTAGAGCTCAAGAACGAAGCCGTCAAGAAGGGCTTCGCCTCCCCCGAGCAGAAAGAGATGATCGACTCCCTGAAGAAGGAAGCCACCCTCATCCGCGGCGCCAAGAAGGCCAAGAGAGCCGACTGGGCAAAGGGCATCAAGTGGGCAAAGGACGCCGAAGTGGTGTTCTTCCCCGGCTGCAAGTACAGCTATGACAAGGACCTTGCCGCTTACGCAAAGAAGGCCGCCCAGACCCTCATCGCCGCCGGCGTAAAGCTCGGCTACATGGGCGACCTTGATATGTGCTGCGCAGGCAGAGCATATCAGATGGGCTTCTTCGATGAGTTCGGCAAGAGAGCGGACGCCAACATCAAGGCGTTCAACGCAAAGGGCGTTAAGACCATAGTCACCCCCTGCGCGGACTGCTACAACGCTTTCAAGACTCTGTACGCAAAGCGCGGCTTCAACGTCGAAGTCCTGCACATCACGGAGTATCTCGACAAGCTCATCAAGGAAAAGAAGATAAAGTTCAAGAAGAGCCTCGACATGGTCGTAACTTATCACGATCCGTGCCATCTGGGACGTCAGGGCGAGCCCTACGTTCCCTGGGACGGCGAAGAGAAGAAGATCATGAACCAGGTAGTTACCTGGGAACCCAGAAGACCTCGCAGAATGGGCGTCTACGGAATCTACGACGCTCCGCGCGACGTCATAAAGGCCATCCCCGGCGTCACCCTGGCAGAGATGGAAAGGATCCGCGAGTACTCGCTCTGCTGCGGAGCCGGAGCAAACGTCCAGATCACCAATCCGGAGATGTCCCAGGCAACAGCCAGCGAGCGTATCACGGAAGCCAACAGCACCGGAGCGGACGCTCTCGTAACGGCTTGCCCGTGGTGCGAGGCCAACTTCAAGAACGCAGTGGACGAGAACGGTAAGCCGATCGAAGTCATCGACATTATCGACCTCGTAGCCCGCGCACTGTAAGGAGGTAATACAATGGCATTCAATCAGGACGCTTATAAAGAATTAGAGCAGGTCGTCGGAAAGAATAACGTCTCCCAGGACATAGCGATGCGCGAGTCCTACAGAGTCATCAATTCCCAGTCCTCCGCTCACTTCGGACCTTACGATGTCAAGTCCCCGATGCCCGGCGCAGTAATAATGCCCGGCTGCACCGAGGAAGTTCAGAAGATCGTTAAGATCTGCAACAAGTATCACATCCCCTTCAAGGCAGCTACCACGTTCTGGTCTGTAATGGGCTACATCGGCGACGACGACTCCCTCCAGATCGACATGAAGCGCATGAAGAAGATGGAGTTCCACGAAAGAGATCAGTACGTCATAGTTGAGCCCTACGCCATCGGCGCTGTTGTACAGGTCGAGGCCATGAAGAGAGGCTTCAACGTAAACATGGCAGGCGTAGGATGCTCTTCCTCCACGCTCGCAGGAACCGCTTCCTGGGTGGCGTTCGGACCGTCCTCCTGCTTCATGGGCGTTGCTTCCGAGAACATGCTCGCCACCGAGTGGGTGCTCCCGAACGGCGAACTGCTCCGCACCGGTACCCTCGGCGCCGGCGGAGACTGGTTCTGCGGCGAAGGCCCCGGCCCGTCGGTCAGAGGCATGCTCCGCGGAATGCAGGGTCCTGCCGGTTCCATGGGCGTCTGCTGCAGAGTCGCAGTAAGACTTCACCCCTGGCCGGGTCCGCGCGTACTGCCCTCCTACGGCGTAGGCGCAGCGTACAAGCTGGTCCCGCAGTGGAACATCAAGACCTACACGCTCAATTTCCCCAACTGGAAAGGTTACGCAAACACCATCAACCTGCTCTCCCAGAACAACGAGATCGCTTACCTGGGCCACAGACAGTTCAACATGTGGGGACGCTACATCAAGCTGCCCATGCTGGAGCTCCTCTCCGATCCGGAAGGCCAGCTCTGCGATCTGCCCAAGTACATGAACGATCCGTACATCGCCGAGCAGAACAAGCTCTGCAAGATCGACCTTCAGGTCGTCATCGTGGGCATGACCAAGAGAGACATGGAGTGGAAGGAAAAGGCTCTGGACGAGATCCTCCGCCGCGTAAAGGGATGGAAGAACGAGTTCATGCTCCAGCCGAAGATCCACGACTTCGTAGCTCTCTACCTGCTGCGTCTGGGTCACAAGAACCTCAACTACACGCTGGCTTCCAGCTACGAAGGTTCCGGCGGACTTTCCAACAACGTATTCGTTACCAGCAAGGTAATGGAAGAGTACCACGAGATGCGTGAGGAATTCGATAAGCACAGCACCGCTCTCGCTGCTACAGGCGGCGACTCCGAGATGGGCGCTCTGTCCACCCTCGGCGGCGGCGGAATCACCGGCTACGAGTTCTTCCAGTGGTTCGACAGACACGACAGAGAGTCCGTCAAGGGTTGCTGCGACTTCATCCAGAACTACAGCCAGAAGCTCTGCGACAAGTACGGCTTCGGCGCAGACATGGGTAACTGGAACAAGACCGCGCGCCATCCGGAGACCGACTACTACTACACCCAGGACGAGCAGAACGAGATGTTCGTCACCATGGCTCAGCCGGGTCTGGTAACCTACCAGTACAAGGTGAGAGAGGCGTTCAACCCGCTCAACCTCTGCGGTTCCTACTACAGGACCCTGGATCCCGAATACCTCAAGGCATACAAGGCCAAGCAGGCGAAGAAGGCCAAGAAGTAATAAGGGCACATCCGACCAAACCACTATCGTCCCGCCGTCTGAAATACGGCGGCGGGACCCCGAATTTGCTGACAAATAAAGTAAACATATAACTTTTGAAAGGAGCAATCAATTATGGCAGAAGCAGTTAAGACACCGACCGAAATGGTTGCAGATCTTATCGCGCGTGCAAGAAAGGCGCAGGCACAGATCGAGTACTACACTCAGGAACAGGTAGACGAGCTCTGCGCGCAGATCGCATACGACATCACCAGAGAAGAGAACGTCGTTCGTCTCGGTACTCTTGCTTTCGAAGAGTCCAGGATGGGAACTCTCGACGGCAAGCTCACCAAGCTTCGCAAGAAGGTAAGGGGCTGCTGGAGAGACATTAAGGATCAGAAGACCGTAGGCGTTCTCGAGACCAACACCGAAAAGGGCATTATCAAGATGGCAAAGCCGGTAGGCGTCATCGGAGCTATCATCCCCTGCACCAACCCTGAGATGACCCCCGTAGTTAAGGCTCTTGATGCGATCAAGTGCAGAAACGCCATCGTCATGAGCCCGCACCCCAGAACGAACAAGACCAACTATGAGGTCTGCGAAGTAATGCGCAACGCTCTTAAGAAGCATGGCGCTCCCGAGGATCTTATCCTCACCATCACCGATGTATCCATGGAAGCATCCCAGGCGCTCATGGAGCAGTGCGACCTCGTTATCGCTACCGGTGGTTCCGGCCTCGTTAAGTCCGCTTACTCCTCCGGTACTCCGGCTTACGGCGTAGGCGCCGGCAACGCTGTAGTCCTCATCGACGACACCGCCGATCTGGACAAGGCAGCCACGAACGTACGCGTTTCCAAGATCTTCGACAACGCTACTTCCTGCTCGTCCGACAACGCCCTGGTAGTTCAGAGCAACATCTATGACGCATTCATGCCCAAGCTGGTAGCTGAAGGCGGATACCTCTGCACTCCGGAACAGGTCAAGGCCCTGGAGCAGATGATGTTCCCCGGCGGCAAGTTCAATTCCAAGGTCGCTGCGCAGCCCGCTCAGAAGATCGCCGAGATGGCAGGATTCAGCATCCCCGCAGACAAGACCTTCATAATCTGCGAGTACGAGGGCTTCGGACTCAAGGAGCACCCGCTGAGCTTCGAGAAGCTCTCCGTAGTTGTAGCGGTCTATAAGAGAGATACTTTCGATGAGATGATCGAGGTCGTCAATAACATCCACGAAGTTGCCGGTAAGGGCCACAGCTGCGCCATCCAGACCACCAACGACGAGCATGTAATGAGACTTGCTACCTACACCCGCACCTCCAGAGTAATGGTCAACCAGGCTACCTCCGCTGCCAACACCGGTAACTGGAACAACGGCATGCCGTTCACCTCTTCCCTTGGCTGCGGAACATGGGGCGGAAACATTGCTTCCGAGAACATCACCTACAAGCACTTCATGAACACCACCTGGATCTCCTATCCGATCGAGGAGCACATCCCGACCGACGACGAGCTCTTCGGAAAGTACGACATCAAGTAATTCCGGAAACAGTCACAGCTTAGGTCCGCGAAAGCGGAAACACAAAACAGACAGGCCCTGCCATTGCGGCAGGGCCTTGTTGACGGTTGCGGCAAAGCAAGGTATTATATACCTGTTTATCCCAAAGGACACAAAGGTCGGCAGATGATAAAGATAAAAAGAATTACAGCTTTGATACTTGCGGCGGCGCTTCTGGCTGCGTGCTTCCCCTCGGCTGTTTTTGCCGCGGAGAACGATTACAGCTACGACAGCCGATACGCGGGCTTTCTGGGTCAGGGCCTCATCCACGAGGAGCGCTTCGCGGACATGGAGATCCACTACGGCATAGACGTCTCGTCTCATCAGAACGAGGTGGACTGGAAGGCCGTAGCGGACGCGGGCTGCGAGTTCGTGTTCGTAAGAGTGGGCTACCGCGGCTACGAGACCGGCAAGATAGTGGAGGACAAGTACGCTGAGGCCAACATCCGGGGCGCTCTTGCCAACGGCCTTATGGTCGGTGTCTATCTGTTCTCACAGGCCATAACCGTGGAGGAGGGAATAGAGGAAGCGGACTTCGTGGTCGACCTTATCGAAAGGTACGGGTTTGGACCTGCCAACATCCTGCTGCCCGTGGTCTACGACGTGGAGTTTCCGTCCGAGAACGGCAAGTACGTGGGGCGTCTCTACGACGCAAAGCTGGATAAACGGACCAGCACGGACATAGCCAAGGCGTTCATGGACAGGATAGCCAAGGCGGGCTACGAACCGTGTTTCTACGGCAGCCGCTCCGCGTTCAACAGCAACGGCAAGGGCTACATGAACGAGATCAACGGCAGGTACACCATCTGGCTGGCGGCATACACCCAGAGCAAGAAGTCCGGTTACGAAGGTCCTTACGATTTCTGGCAGTACAGCTCGTTCGGCAAGGTTCCAGGCGTGGAAGGCGAGACGGATCTGGACGTATGGTATCTGGACCCGGCGGCTCAGACCGGCTGGGTAAGAAGGGACGGCGCGGTGCGCTATATCAGTGCTTCGTCCGGGGAGTATCTTACCGGCTGGCAGACCATAGACGGACGCACGTATTACTTCAACCCGGACGGCGCCATGCGCACCGGCTGGCAGCTGATAGACGACAAATACTGCTACCTGGGGCAGAACGGAGTGCTCCGCACCGGCTGGCAGGACATCGACGGCGGACGCTACTGGTTCGGAGACGATGGAGACCGCAGGACCGGCTGGCAGGAGATAAACGATGCCAGGTACTGGTTCGGGGACGACGGCGCCATGAAGACCGGCCTGCAGCAGATAGACGGCGAACGCTACTGGTTCAGCCCGGAAGGTGTAATGCTTACCGGCTGGCAGTACCTGAACGGCGAGTTCTACTGGTTCCGCGAGGACGGAACGATGGTGACCGGAAAGCAGAAAGTCGGGGACTTCACGTATACGTTCGGAGAGGACGGCGTTCTGGAATGGGGCCTGGTAAAGCTCTACTCCGGCAAGGCCGCGGAATCGACCAAAGGACCGACGACGGTGCTTGTAACACCCTGGTCCAAGATACGGCTTACGAGATAATGACGGAATAAGGAAATAACAAAACGGCCGCTGCGGAATGCAGGGGCCGTTATTATCTGGTCTGGCTGCCGGCTGTTCCGGTCAGCAGCTGATGGCTTTAATAAGGAAGTCTATGTACACGTCGCCCTGCCCGGTAAGGGAGTAGGCGGCGTTTCTTCTTGTCCAGTCAAGGGCCAGGCCGCGCAGGGCTATCATGAACATGGCGGCGGCAGTCTCCGGCGGAACGTCCGCGGACAGGGCGCCTCGCTCCTGACCTTTGCGGAACACGTCTTCCAGTTTCTTTGCGGTGATGCGCCTTTCGCCGCTTACGGTATTGTCCGTGGCGTTTATGGAGGATATGAGGCGGGAGTGCTCCAGGCCGTTGTCTTCTATGTACTTAAGCCACTGCTTTGCGAAGATGCGCAGGTTCTCCGCGTCGCTGCGCTTCTTCATCAGGGGGAAGGCGTTCTCTTCCATCCAGCTGTCGATCCTGCTGAAGAGCCCCACCAGTATGTCGGACTTCTTCTCAAAGTAATGGTAGAACGATCCCACGGAGATGCCGGCGGCGGAGCATATCTCCTCCACGCTCAGCTCCTCGAAGGAACGGTCCTCCAGCATCGGGATTATCTTTTCTATTATCTCCGCGCGCTTGGCGGCCTGCTTTTCTTCTACGCGTGTCATTGCTGCGACCTCTTTCTAGAATGCATTCTAATATAAATTCTAATTTTTGTAAAGGTTTTTTGCAAAACTTATTGACAACGGCGGAAAAAAATATAGAATAAAAGTAGAATCAATTCTAATTTTTCGGCAAACACGCAAACGCATCGGACAAATAGAGAAGGAGACGAGACATGAAGACCTTGGAAGGATTAAAGGTGGTAGAGCTGGCGACTTTCGTGGCAGTTCCCACCGTGGGCAAGTTTCTGGCGGATCAGGGCGCAGAAGTCATTAAGGTGGAAGCCAGGAGCGGCGATCCTTACCGCTTTGCCGCGGCTTCCGAGTGGCGCAGCCCCAGCCCCTACGAGAACACCAGCTTCGACCTGGACAACGGCGGCAAGAAGGGCATCATCCTTAACCTTAAGGACCCCAAGGGCAAGGAAGCGCTGTTCCATATGCGGCTGCTGATTCGGGGCGTGGGGGCGGTGCCGGCACTTTACGCCGGGCAGAAGAAAGCT
>JAFZRK010000075.1 GCA_017619905.1 Bacillota bacterium | reverse complement strand
CCGTCGTCCCCGAAATAGAGCATCTGCGCGTCCACTCCGAGTTTGCAGGCCAGCTGTGTGCTGGTCCTTTCGTCGCTGCGGATGATCATCTCCTCCGTGCTCTCGCCCGGGATCCTCACCACGTACTCGCGGCCGTCCGGCATTGCGGCGTGGTAAGTGTGGTTGGTAAGTCCTCCCAGTCTTTCCAGCGACGCGTACTCGTCCGTTCCTACGACGTCCTTAAGAAGCTTCTTGATCTTAGCGATATCTTCCTTTATTATCTCTGCCATTCTTCAGCATTCCTCCAGTTCAGCAGTTTCATAATCGTATCTGTATTTTCTGCCCGCGGCGTCGAAATAGATGCCGGAGGCGGTGTTGTCCACGTTCTTGTATACGCTGACGCAGGTGATAAGATGCTCCAGGCATCCGAGCCGGCCCGCTATGTCTTTCATTATAACCGAACGCGTGTCGTCTTTGTAGCTGTTATCGAATTCTCTCAGCTCGTCCAGCGTGTCGAACTCGAAGATGTAACCGTCAGGGTAGCGGCGCATCTTCATCTTAAGGACGTCCAGATGCTCCATGTAAATGGCCTCCCAGAGCTTTCCCGCGGTCTCAGGGAGCTCGTATGTGTCTTCAAGGATCTGGAGAAAGGCGCGGCTGAACTTCTCGTTCCAGAAGGTATGGCCCAGCATGTACCATGCGTCGCTGCCGCCTATCTTTACCGAGTCTATGTAGCCGTCCGCGTCTTCCGTAAGGCACCATTCCTGCGTGGGACCGTCGGAATATACCGCGGCATAGTAGGAATCGTCCACCACCGGCTCGAAAGGATCCTCCGCGAAGTAGTTGTCCGAGGAACAGACGTAGCTGTTGTTCAGCCAGTCCTTAACGGCATTTATCGTGGAATTGTTGTTGCGGGTAAGATACTCCGTGTTCTCAACGAGCTTTACGCCGAACTTCTGCTTAAGATATTCCAGCTGCTCCTTCTTGTAGCCGGTGACTATGATCACGTCTTTTATGCCGGCGTCCAGAATCTGGCGTATCTGCCTTTCGATAAGCACCTCGCCCTTCACCTCCGTAAGCGCCTTGGGCTTTTCGAAGGAGAGCGGAGCGAACCTGCTGGACGTTCCGGCTGCCATTATCACCGCATTGTCGACTCTGTAGCTCATCAGTTCCCTTTCTGCTGCGGAAGCTCATGCTCCTTCAGCACTATGTCATCGTATGTGAAGATCCAGTCGGACCTGTCCCAGATGTTGTTGGTGACCGCTGCCCAGCCCGCAGCGTTGAAAGCGTTTCCGTTGTTGGTATCCACGGTCCAGTCTTTGGATATTATCACGAACTGGTCGTGCGCTGTCTTCTCATCCATGCTGATCGGCTTGCCCGTGAATGGGTTTACAGGATCTAGTATTATGTTATGTACCGCAATTGACGGAACGTCGGCGTTGGTCATGAACTCGTCGGACACCGTAAAGCCCTTAGCATCGAAGTCCTTTACCATCAGCAGCGGGAAGAAGTTGTTTATATCCACAGTGTTTTCGCCGTTTCTGTAGACGAGCTCCTCGTTATCGTAGAGGTAGTACCCGTGGTCCGCAACGAGTATTATCCTGGTGTTGTCGTAGACGCCGTTCTCCTTCAGAAAGTCCAGCCAGTTCCCTACCAGCAGGAGCGTCGCCATGTTGGTATGGTAATGCGCCATCTGTTCGGCCCTGCGCACGTTTATGCTGTGATCTCCGGCGCTGAAGCGGTCCCTGTTGAGCCGGTCATACTCGCTGTTGTCCACCTCCTCAGCCGGAACGTACTCCGGCTCTTTCAGAAGCATGGTCTCGTGGGGCAGATCGTTGTACAGGAACAGGAAGTTGTCGCCCGATCCGGCGTCGATCCTGGTCATTGCGCTGAGGTTCTCCAGCACGTTGTAAGATTCCATGAACGCTTCGCTTATGCCGCTTGCTCTGGAGGTTCCGATCCAGGTCTGGACCACCGTGGAGCGGTCCCCCGCCATTAGATAGTTGCCGTCGTCGTACATGCCAAGCTGAACCACAAGAGGCATGGTCTTCATGAGCGAGAAGCAGAAGAAGTTCCTCATGTTTCTGTCAGCCGCCATCTGTTTGCTCTCCAAGCTTCCGTATCTTCCCTTGGTGATGAAAGTGTTGATCTCCGGCCATTCGCTGTAGATGGACATGTCCGGTATCCACTTGTACCCTGCGTACGGAGCGTCGCAGACCGTTACGGCAAAGCCGTTGTTCCTGAACAGCACAGGCATCACCTTGAGCGACTCGTTGTGTTTATCCTTCAGAGATTCGCTGTCCCTTCTGTTCATCTCCACCGGCGTGTACTCGTATCCGCCCATCAGAGCGGGCGCGCCGAAATTCGTGTGACCGCCGAACGATATCACGTTGGAATAGTATGTGAAGCCGTCGAAGACTTCAGCCAGTTCCGGTTTTTCTTTCATTATCGACGGCACGTATTCGCCCATGGCGCGGTCCAGAAACAGCACGACGACGTTGCGGCCCTCTTTGCTGAGCGTGAAGTGCGCCTCTGCGCTGCTTCCGCCCGTGCGCGCTTCCTTTATGGAATTAGCGGACTTGACGACATTGACCCCTGCCATTACGACTATGGCTGCAGATGCGATCGCGAGGATGGTCCTGGGCGCATTTTTGAACT
>JAFZRK010000074.1 GCA_017619905.1 Bacillota bacterium | reverse complement strand
TTGACTGCGCCTGCCGGAGCGGGAACGAACTTGATGCATGCGTCCAGAACGTCCTTGACGCCTGTGCCCTTTACTGCGGAGCAGCAGATGACCGGGGAGATGCTGCAGCTTGCGATGCCTGCGGTGAGTCCTTTGTTGAACTCTTCTTCGGTGAACTCTTCGCCCTCGAAGTACTTCTCCATCAGCTCTTCGTCGGTCTCGGCGACGGCCTCGTTGAGAGCGTCCTTGTCGTCCAGAGTTACTACGCCGGTGCCGAACTTTGACTTGAGACTGTCTATTACAGCGTTCAGATCCACGTTGTCCTTGTCTGTCTTGTTGATGACGAAGAACCTGGGAACGTTGTTGTTCTTGCATATATTCCAGGCCTTCTCGGTGCCGACCTGGATGCCGGAGGACGCGTCCACGAATATCGCGGCGGCTTCCGCGGCTCTGATGGCGGAATTGACCTCGCCTACGAAATCGAATACGCCCGGCGTATCGAGGAAGTTGATCTTTATCTTGTTGTACTCAACGGGTACTATGGACATGGAGATGGAATAACCCTTCTCTATCTCCATCTTGTCGAAGTCGGATACAGTGTTTCCGTCTTCCACCTTACCGAGTCTGGATATAACGCCTGTGGCGAGAAGTGCGGCTTCCAGGAACGTTGTCTTTCCTGTGCCGCCATGTCCCAGGAGCGCTATGTTTCTGATGTTTGCGCCTGTGTAGCCTTTCATGTGGTAGCTTCCTCCTAAATTATTGATTAATATCTTTTATAGACACATTAAAACCGATGGCTCTATAAGCCAGCCAAAATATTATACAGGATAACGGCGCCCTTTGCAAAGGATTTCAACGCTTTGCAGACATTTCTTTTTACGCGGGGGACCGGCGGGCCCAGCGCCAGCGCTATTCTTTTTTCCTGCCTGCGGCCATGTCGCGGCAGGCGTCCCTGAGAGTCTCCGTTATTACCCCGTAGCTCTCCTTAAGATGCGGGCGGATGCATCCGGTGCAGTTCTTTACGCCCTTCTTAGTGAAAGAGAAGTTTCCGCCGCATCTATCGCCCAGGAAGTAGAGCGGACAGTAGCAGAAAAGGCAGTTGAAGTTGTCCGGATCCGCGCCTTCGTGGCATGGGAAATACTCGCACTCTTTGTGCGCGAAATACTTGAAATTCTCGGTCTTTACAACTGTACGGCCGCACGGTTCGGTCCTGACTTCGCCGCAGTTTCCGGCCTGCTTTTTCTTTTCGCTCATGGTGTTCCGTCCTTTGTGCTTCGCTGTCCTTTTATTATATTGCCAACGGCTGCTTTTATCAATAACGACATGGGGCCTGATTTGACCGTCCGCGTCTTTAGGTGTATACTTTTTTATCGTGAAAAGCCATGGAAGGACCGGATCATGGAAGAAGAAAAGAAAAAAAGCAAGGCAAAGATAATAATACCAATAGTACTGGCGGTCATCGTCATTGCGGGCGGCGCCGCATGGTACCTGAGCCGCGTGGAGACCAAGCTGGGCCGCGCGGGATATGACAAGGCGCAGATAGAGATCATCAAGACACTTTTCTCCGAAGAGGAACAACAGGCGCTCATCGAGGCCGAAGCGCAGCCGGACATCATAACCGTCGCTCAGTCGGACCGCTATCAGAAGGAACACTTCGCGGACTACCTTAAGGATCTGGGATCCGGGAAGAACGCCTCTGAGGTCCTTAACGACTACGATCCCTGGGTGATAACTCTCAGGGGCACCGAGGGCTACAACGAGGAAAATCTGGATCTCTACCTTTACAGCAGGAAGGACGGCACCGCGGAAGACGCGGCATACACGGTCAACTACGTCAACATGACCCTGCTCTACTCCAAGGCATCGGATTACGACGCCAAGCTCTTTGAAGCATACGAAAAGTACCGCGCCAAAGCTCCGGACAAGACCCCGGAGGAAATAGTCTTCCACGTAGGCAAGTCCCGGGACTATCTGGACGAAACATATTTCATAGACGCTTATCTGGAGAAGTACGAGGCCTACCGCGCCAAGAACCCGGACAAGACGCTGGAGGAAGTCGTGCGGGCCGTCAACTCCGGAATAGACAAGCCCTTCTACACGGAGATGGCCGAAACGGACATGAGCAAGGGCTACCTGATCATCGTCAACAAGTACAACAAGCTGCCGGAGGGCTATACTCCCAAGCTGGAGAGCTTGTCGGGATACGGCAACGGCTACATGGAGCCCACTGCCGCGGCGGCCTTCAGGAAGATGGTGGAAGCAGGAAGAGAGGCAGGAGTCAGTCTGCGCAGTCTTTCCCCGTACAGGAGCCACAGTCTGCAGACCTGGCAGTATCAGTTCTGGGTGGACGCGCACGGTCAGGAGATGGCAGACAGAGAGTCCGCGCGTCCGGGCAGTTCCGAGCACGAGACCGGTCTTGCCGTGGACATCAATACCGCGGTGGAAGAGAGCCACTTCGAGAGAACGCCGGAATACGCCTGGCTCATGGAACATTGCTGGGAGTACGGCTTCATAATCCGCTACCGCGAAGAGACCGAGTACATAACCGGCTATGTTTTCGAGCCCTGGCACTACCGCTACGTGGGCGTGGAGCACGCGGAAAAGATAATGAAGCTCGGCATTACCTACGAGGAATACTACGCTTACTACATCAACAACCCGGACTACCCGGAGACGGGCGGACCGGCGGAGTAAACGCGCAGCAATAACAAAAAACAAAGAGACACAAAGGCGGGCCGTCGGGCCCGCCTTTGTTTATTCAGCCGTCATGCTGTTTCAGTCCGTATCGGTAAGTTTCCCGTTCTCCGCGGCCTTTGCCGCAAGAGTCCGGAATATCTCTTCGCCGATCGGCAGAAGAGCGTTCACTTTATATAGTTCTGTGTTCTTGACGTTTGCCTTGACGTCCGCCTCGGATTCCGCAAGTCCGGCCGCGTCCGTCTTATCTATCTTAGTGAGCAGGACCATGTCGATCTTCTCCAGTTGCCTTACCGCAAAGTCCGGAGACGCTTTGCGTATGCGCAGCCACCTGTTGGCGTCCACGATGCAGAGCACCGCGGAGTCCAGCCCCAGAACATCCTTAAGCGTAGTCCTTACGGACGAAGGAACTGCCATGCCGGTGGATTCTATGAGCAGCCAGTCCGGATCGTAGTCCCGGGCTATCTTCTTTACGCCGTTGACCAGATCGACGGCTCCGCTGCAGCATATGCAGCCCGCGAAAACGTTCTCCACCGTATATGAAGCGCCGGCCAGCAGCTGATCGTCCACGCCCACTTCTCCGATCTCGTTCTCCAGGATCACCACCTGAGGCGATCCATCCAGACCGGTGATATACTTAGCCAGCTGCATTAGCACCGTGGTCTTTCCGGAACCCAGAAAGCCTCCGAGTATGATTATCTTCACGTCCGGTCTCCTTTCAAAACTGCTGTAAATATTATACTCCGGAACCGATAGTTCTGAGAACATCGATTCCGGAGTTTATGACTATACTACCTGAATTCTTAAACTA
Source organism: Bacillota bacterium (assembly GCA_017619905.1). Taxonomy (GTDB): domain Bacteria; phylum Bacillota; class Clostridia; order Peptostreptococcales; family Anaerovoracaceae; genus RUG13409. The sequence continues at coordinate 5,123 of JAFZRK010000074.1, read as the reverse complement.
CTATTATGCTTTACAGTCCGAAGAGCTGCAGATAGAACGGGGTGAAGGCCAGGATGACGCACATGATGAGCGAAGGTATCCAGCCCCACTTCAGCAGTTCGCCCGGGGTGTAATAGTTGTAACCGAAGGTGAACAGGAAGATCGGTTCTATCCAGAGGAGCATCGGGGTGCACGCCCAGAATGCGGGGAGCACCATGACCGAGGTGACGGACAGCGCGGTGATGCCGGCAAGCGGCAGCAGCAGCGGCGCGAACAGTGCTGCGATAGCAGGCGCAGTGGGGATGAACGCGCGGATGACGACTACGATCACACCGACTATGAACATGATCAGTACCGGGCTCATGTTTGCCAGCGGCTTGAACAGCGGGGTGACCAGGTGGTCTACGATACCGGTGGATGTAAGAGCGTTGATCAGAACGCCTACGGAACCGATGGTGAATGCCAGGTTCCAGTTGGTCTTCTCCACAAAGTATTTGTAATCCAGACCTTCGATCCCGGGGAGGAACATGATGGCCATGCCGATGACGGCGACCACAACGTAGTTCAGCGAGGGGATCCAGGTTCCGAGTATCCACAGTACCAGGATGATCAGGATGAGGCCAAGTATTCTCTTTTCCTTCGGCTTCATCTTGCCGCACTCCGCAAGTCTGCGGTCGAGCTCGGCCTGAGCTTCCTCGCCTATCCTTTCGGGCTTGAACACCGCGGTGATCGTAAGTCCGGCGATAAGGCAGGTAATGAGCGCCATGGGGGCGAAGATCAGCGTCCACTGCAGGAACGTAAGGTTGATGCCTCTTTCTGCAAGTATGCCCATTATCAGCGCGTTGCCCGGGGTGCCTGCAGGGGTCATCATGCCGCCGCATCCGGCCATCGCCGGGATACCTATCAGCAGGCAGCGTCCCAGATTGGACTTACCGGGCTCGCAGCCGTTGGCCTTAAGCAGAGCGAGAGCCAGAGCCAGGTAGATGATCGTGGTGGACAGGTTGGACATGATGCCCGAGGTAATAAGTGTAGCGAACAGGAGCGCTATGACCAGCGCTTTGGAATTGCCCTTGGAGCTTTTGGTCAGCGCATGGCATATCCTCAGAGGAACAGAGGTGCGTTCCAGAGCCGCGGAAAGGCCGAAAGTGGCTATCGCGAAGAAGAACGAGACTCCGCCGAACGAGGTGTACACGGTGTTCAGGGGCATGATGTTGAGGATCGGGAAGATGAACATTACCAGGAACGCCGTGATCATCATGGGCATCGTTTCGCAGATCCACATGATGATGGCGCCGAGGAACAGTCCAAGCGCCTGATAACCCTGGCGGGTGGCACCTTCCGATACCGGAATGATGCTCATGATCAGGACCAGAACAATGGCTATTGCCAGTCCGATCAATCCCTTTTTACTCTTTTTATCCATTTTTTCTCTCCTTATCAAATAGATACAGTACGGATAATCAATATTGACAATTGCTATAACTTGCTTTATTTGACAGCGAAATCGTCCACTGCTTTTGCCATCATCTGAACGTTCTCAAGCTTCGCGTTGAACGGTACGTCGCATCCGGAGCAGCACATGAAGCCGGTGGGGCCGATCTCCTTGCAGAGCCTGGTGACGTAATCGTACACGTCCTCGGGCTTGCCGAATGCCAGCATGGAAGCGGGAACGTCTCCCATTATGCATATCGTATCTCCGACGACTTCCTTGGCCTTGAAGATGTCGGTCTTTCCGTCCAGGCACAGTACGCCGCGGCCCTTGGGCATGAATTCCTTGAAGTAGTGGAGTCCCTGATCCCAGCAGGCGTCGAGATGCATGAAGGGTACCACGCCGAAGTCCAGGCACAGCTGGATGAGGTCCTTGAAGTATCTCCAGGAGAAGCGCTCGAACATATGGGGGTTGAGGGTCTCGGGGGTTCCTCTCCATCCGCCGATCCATACGCCGAAAGGTCTGGTCTTGGGATCGGAGAAGCGCTTGGTGTATCTGTCCATGTTGAACTTGTGGGTGACTTCGAATACCTGGTCCATCTTGTCGGGCTCTTCAAGAAGGTCCTCTACAAGGAACGTTACCAGGGAACGTCCGCCGCAGAACATCTCGAACGGGGAAAGCAGTGATCCGTCCTTAACTACTACGTAGCCTGCATCCTCGAAACGCTTGATGGCCGTGGGACCGTAGGTGGAAAGTCCTGTCTGAGCCATCATTCCGATGGGGTCGTGCAGCTTTTCCTTCATGAACCTGGTGTACCACTGGCCGAAGCCGTTCTCCAGGATGTCATCGTAATCTTCCGGCTGGATGAGTTCTGCTTCGCAGACCTGCCACAGTTCGTTGTCGGTCAGTTCAACGCCGGGTGCCTTAATGTTGGACAGCCACAGGGTGGGAAGTCCGTAAGGAGAGCTGAGCGGAGTCTGGATGCCGTCGATGTTGCCCATCAGTTCCGTAGCCTTGATGTTTACGGTGCAGTTAAGCTCCATGTCCTTGATGTAGTCCGCCATCTTTACGCCGCAGAACTGGGACGCCACGGCGGCGGCGCCGGAGATCATGGGGATCTTGTCGACCGGCTCAAGAGCGATAGCCGCGTTGATGCGGGCCAGTCTTTCGTCATAAATGCTCATTAATTGATACCTCCTGGGTTATAGTTATAAAATGTGCAGTAATTCATTCGTACATGTACAATATACTGTGAAAAAACGCATAAAAAAACGGACAATAAAAGAAAAGATCCTGCGCTTTTTGTGCAAGATCGTAGAGAAGAATATGCTTATGTGCAGAGGACGCCAAAGAGATGACGATGTTTGTGCATAAATGCACAAACATCAGTCGTCGGCCAGGATCTTTTCAGCGCCCGAACCGGTGGAATCGGCCTTGTCCAGAAGGAAGCAGGAGAAAACGAGCCGCGTCTGCTGCTCCGGATCGCCGGGCGCGGTAAGCTTAAGGAACTTCTCGCTGCCTATGAGTTCGGCAATTTTGTCCAAACGGTAGTTTAAGCTGTTTCTGTGGAGCGCAAGCATGTCCGCCGTCTCCGACTTGTGGAAGCCGCAGATGCAGAAGGCGCGGAATGTCTCGTAATATTCGGTCCCGTGACGCTCGTCGTACACCTTCAGCTGAAGGAGCACCGGCTCCGCATATGCGCGGGCAAGATCGTTCTTCCTGAACAGATCCTCCAGGTAGTCCAGCAGATGGTCCCGGCCGAACGAACTGCGGATTCCGGTACGTTTGCTGCGGTCCAGTTCCTCCAGCGCCTGGCGGTAGTACAGTTCGGCGTTCTCGATGCCCAGGAAGGACGAACTGGCGCCCAGTATGAAATCGTCATTGAATATCTCCGTAAAATGCTTCTTCAGTTCCTCTGAATTGCTCCCGGATCTCAGATTTCTTAGAATGATCAGGCGCTGTTCCCGCTGTGCCACTACCAGATCCGGCACGGTCTCGGAAAGACGGCGGAAAGCCCGTCCCAGAAGCACCGGTTCGCTGTTTACGATCTCACGCACCGCAAGTATCTGATAAGGGTCGGACATCTTCCAGCGGAAAGAGTGGAACAGTTCGGCCAGGTGAGCGCGGTCGTAGTCTCTCTTCTCCAGGAACCCCCACAAAGGCGTCTGCAAGGCGGGCCTTGGGGTTGAACTGCACAGCATGACGTTCCACGTAGAGGTTCATCCATCCTATGAGTATGTCCACAAGGTTCTCCATTCCCGGAGGTATGGACTTCAGGAATCCGAACAGGACGTAATGCCCTACTATCCTCTTGTTGAGGACCACGCTGCAGTGTATGTACTCGTATTCGTCCATCACCGAAGGCCTGCGGGTGGGCACCATATCGTCGAAAACGGAAGAGATGTTGATGTTGTCCTTGAAGAACTTCATGCGTTTTTCGGAGATGCCGCGGTTATCTATCAGTTCCTTCCAGTGCCAGTGCACAGAAGCGGGATAATCGCTCGCCATGGCAATGATTCCGCCGTCCGGATCGTACAGGTAGGAAGGATTCTGAAGCACGTCGCGGCTGCAGTCTATCATCTTCTGAAGGCCGTTCTCGTCATCCAGACAGGCGGACAGCTGACGGTCCCAGTCGTTGTATTTATCGAGGATATTGCATACGGTATCGAAGAGCTCCTCCGCCTCCACCTGTCTTACGAGTATCATGTCGTAGCGGTGGACGATGAAGGAGTCGTTGTCCGCGCTTTCGAAGAACCCCTTGGCGGGGCCGACGTACACGGTGTTCGGATTCATGGTGGAAGAAACGATCCAGCGGGCTCCGGCTATCGTGGCGGAACCGTCCTTTATCATTGGTATGACATCGGCATAGGGCAGTTCGCTGTATATGTTCCACATGCTCAGTTTCATTCCGGCACCTCCTTCCGCCGCGTATCGGACGCATTTAGAGCCGAGCGCAAAACGTTTTGTGCAAAAGCGCTATGTTCTTTTTTATTATATTATAGTTTTCTGCGCCTGAGCAACGGGAATCTACACATTTGTATAGCAGTATGTGCAAATATGCCGAAAATTCCCGGGAATAACGCGCCTCTTCGAAACGGCGCGCAAAGAAAAGACCGGAAGATACGCTCTTCCGGTCTTGCTAGTATTGTCTTCGCAATCTGGAACGGCTGTACTGGACGCCTTAGAAATCCGCGCTTCTGGGCGTTCTGGGGAACGGGAGCACGTCGCGGATGTTGTCCACGCCTGTAAGGTACATTATCATGCGCTCGAAGCCCAGACCGAAGCCCGCGTGCCTAACGCCGCCGTACTTGCGGAGCTCCAGGTACCACCAGTAGTTGGCTTCGTCCATGCCCTGATCCTTGATGATCTGCTTAAGCACATCGTAGCGCTCTTCTCTCTGGGAGCCGCCCACTATCTCCCCTATTCCGGGGACCAGCAGGTCGCAGGCCGCCACGGTCCTGCCGTCGTCGTTGCGGCGCATGTAGAAAGCCTTTATCTCCTTGGGATAGTCGATCAGGAACACCGGCGCCTTGAACACTTCCTCGGTGATGTAGCGCTCGTGCTCGGACTGAAGGTCCATGCCCCAGCCGGTGACCGGGTACTCGAACTTCCTGTCCGCCTTCTTGAGCAGTTCTATGGCTTCCGTGTAGGTAAGGCGCACGAAATCGCTGTTCACAACGTGATTGAGCCTGTCGATGAGGCCCTTGTCCACGAA
>JAFZRK010000073.1 GCA_017619905.1 Bacillota bacterium | reverse complement strand
GGCAGTCCTGCCGGACGAGGCGGTAAAGAGGACTCTGGCAGGTTTTCGCGCTCCGAAGGGGCGGACCCTGATGGTGGCAGCTGGGAAGGCCGCATGGCAGATGGCCAGAGCCGCCGCTGACGTCCTGGACGGATCCGACGGGGCCCCGGGCCGCATCGACCGCGGAATAGTCATAACCAAGTACGGCCACGTGATGGGGGACATACCAGGCGTGGAGTGCTTCGAAGCCGGTCACCCGGTGCCGGACGAAAACAGCTTCGCCGCGACCGCAAAAGCGCTGGAACTTGTGCGCGGTCTGACCGCGGACGACACCATCATATTCCTGCTTTCCGGCGGCGGGAGCGCTCTGTTCGAACTGCCGGAGATACCCTGCGAAGAACTTCAGGAGATAACGCGCAAGCTCCTTGCGAGCGGCGCGGACATCGTTGAGATGAACACCATTCGCAAGCGTCTCAGCAGGGTGAAGGGCGGACGTTTTGCCCTTGCCTGCGAGCCGGCTAAAGTCCTGAGCATAGTGCTAAGCGACGTTCTGGGCGACCCCTTGGACATGATAGCCAGCGGACCTGCCTGCGCGGACAGAAGCACCTGCGCAGACGCCCTTGACATAGTTGAAAAGTACGGCCTGACGCTCTCAGGCAGGGCGATGGAACTGCTCAAAAAGGAGACTCCTAAGGAGCTTCACAACGTGGAGACGCACATAAACGGGTCGGTCCGCGAGCTCTGCAGGGCCGCGGCGAAAGCAGCGGAAAAGCTCGGCTACGAGCCGGTGTTCCTTACGGACACGCTTTGCTGCGAGGCCAGGGACGCGGGCGTTTGGCTGGCGGAAAAGGTTAAAGAAGCCGCATCGGATGCGCCGGCACGGCAAACATCGGAACATGCAAATACCGGCAGATCGTTCGCTTTCATAGCAGGCGGCGAGACCGTGGTCCACCTGACAGGAAACGGCAAAGGCGGCCGGAATCAGGAGATCGCTCTGGCGGCCGCTCCAGTTATCGCAGGAATAAAGGGCGCCGCGGTGTTCTCCGTTGGCAGCGACGGCACGGACGGCCCCACGGACGCGGCCGGAGGGTACGTGGACTGGCAGAGCATGGACGAACTGGAAGCAGCCGGCATCTCCGTTGCGGACACGCTTTGCAGCAACGACGCCTACAACGCTCTCAAAGCGATAGACGGTCTCATCATCACAGGCCCAACAGGCACCAACGTCAACGACGTTTCTCTGGCTCTGCTTCGCGCAGAGTGATTTCTCCCCCTTCAAATATTCCATTGACAGATTTGTTCTTTGGGTGTAAACTTCTTCCAATGGTTAGATAGTCTAACGATTTTTCAGCCCGCCGGCCGTCAACGGTCCGGGCCGGAAAGGAAGCCAAAGATGGTCGTCATCCGCAACCCCTACAACGCAATACTCGTACGGGCGTACCACAACGTCCTCCGGCTGGAGGAGACGAAACGCAAGTACTCGCGGACGACTACCTCCTTCCGCGGCCGCAACGCCATGGAGTTCATCTACGAGGCGGCGCAGGAAGGCAAGGGCTCCAGGACCCAGGGCGAGATAGCCGAGTACCTTAAGATAACCCGGCCGTCCTGCACCACCCTCATGGAAAAGCTGGAGGGGCTGGGCTACGTGGAGCGCCGCAGAAGTCAGACGGACGAACGCCAGTCGGACATCTTCCTCACCCGCAAGGGGCGGCTCGTTACTGTCTACCAGTCCCACCACCGAAACGAAATGATCGACGCCACGCTCCGGGAGTTCACCCCCGAAGAGCAGGAGATCATATACCGCGGTTTTCAGCGGCTCAACGAAGTGCTGGAACAATGCATCGACACGCTGGAGACGACCGCGGACCACAAGGAACACGTGAAAGGAGCAACCGAATGAGACCTGTTTCCCAAGAAGAATATCAACGCATGCTTAAGGACGACTGGGACTGGACTAACCGCCAGGTCCAGGCAGTAAAGGACGACCCGCGTTCGTACGTCAAGTACCGCGACCCGCGCCCGATCATCTCCATCAAGAACATGATCGAGACCTCCGCGGAGCTCTTCCCGGACCACATCGCGTTCTACACCAAGCTCGAAAAGGGCCCGTACAAGACCATAACCTTTACCGAATACCTGGCTGACATCAACGCTCTGGGCACCCAGCTCATCGCCATGGGTCTCAAGGAGAACCGCATAGCCATAATCGGCGACACAAACTACACCTGGTCTGTAAGCGACATGGCGGTAGTCTGCGGAACCGGCTGCGCTGTGCCTCTGGACAGGGAGCTCCCGTACGAGGACCTCAAGAACCTCATCAAAGAATCCGAAGCCACCGCAGTCTTCTTCGACAAGAAGCGCGAGCCCATGTTCACCCGCATGATGGCGGAGGGCGACACCCCGCTTAAGTTTCTCATCGCTCAGCAGGAGCACGAGGTCCGCAGCGTTGAGGTTGCGCTCGAGGGTTCCGAAGAAAAGAAGACCGTGGAAGTCCTCTCGTTCTGGAAGCTCGTAGAAGCAGGCAAGGAGCTCGTAGCAAGCGGCGACCGCAGCTTCATAGACGCGCAGATCGATTCCCGCGAGATGTCCATAATAATCTTCACCTCCGGCACCACCGGCATGGCCAAGGGCATAATGCTGTCGCACCGCAACATCTGCGCGGACCTCATGGCTTCCCCCACCGTACTGTACGTATCGGACCACGAGATCTTCTTCTCCATGCTTCCGATCCACCACACCTACGAGTACACAGCGGACTTCCTGATGCCCCACTACAAGGGCTCGGCCGTCGCGCACTGCGAAGGACTTAAATACATCGTAAAGAACATCCAGGAGGTCCGTCCGACGTTCTTCCTGGGAGTTCCGGCAGTCTTCGAGACGCTGCACAAGCAGATCTGGAAGGGCATCCGCGCCAAGGGCAAGGAAAAGGTCGCGAAGAAGGGCGTCAAGCTCTCCCTGTTCTTCCGCAACAAGCTCCACAAGGACATCTCCGACATGTTCTTCAAGGAAGTTAAAGAGACGTTCGGCGGAAGGTTCCGCATGTTCATCTCCGGCGGCGCAGCCATCAACCCGGCCATCCTGGAAGACTTCCAGGCGTTCGGCATCCAGGCGCTGCAGGGCTACGGCCTCTCCGAGTGCGCTCCCATGGGCGCCCTCAACCCGGACACCTGTCCCAAGGCCGCTTCCATAGGCGTTGCCTTCCCGGGCTGCGGAGCCAAGATCTACGCTCCCAACGAGGACGGCATAGGCGAGATCTGCCTCTCCGGCGAGAACGTAATGCTCGGATACTACAAGCGTCCGGACCTTACCGCGGAAGTGCTTAAGGACGGCTGGTTCCACACCGGCGACCTGGGCTTCATCGACAAGGACGGCTACATCTACATCACCGGCCGCGCCAAGAACGTCATCATCACCAAGAACGGCAAGAACGTGTTCCCGGAAGAGCTGGAATACGAG
>JAFZRK010000072.1 GCA_017619905.1 Bacillota bacterium | reverse complement strand
GGCTCCAAGGTCACTGAGTACATAACAGACGCCGTCACCATGGATGCGGAATCGCTCAAGGACCCGGCGCGCATACACTCCATGGCTCAGATCTACAAGACGATACACCGCTGCGGTCAGGACACGGGCGTGCCTTTCGAAGTCTTCGACATGGCTGCCACATACGAAAAGATAATCAATGACCTTAACGTTCCGATGCCGGACGACTACGCGGAGCAGAAAGCCAAGGTTATGGCTATAAAAGCCCAGGTGGACGAAGCAGTTCACCCGACACTTGTTCCATGCCACAACGACCCGCTCTGCGCCAACTGGGTGGAGGGCGGCGGACGCCTGTATCTGATCGACTGGGAGTACGCAGGAATGAACGACGGAATGTGGGACGTCTCGGACGTGTCCATAGAGGCGGAGTTCGGTCCCAAAGAGGACGACCTGCTGCTCGCTGAGTATCTGGAAAGAAAGCCCACAGTCACCGACAAAAAGCATTTCCTTGCGAACAAGATCTATGTTGACTACCTCTGGACGCTCTGGGCCAAGACCAGAGTGCCGTTCTCCGGTCAGGACATGGAGGACTGGGCGGTGGAGCGCTACGCAAGGATGAAGAAGAACATCAAAGCATTTGAGGAACTGTAAATGATCTGCAGATCCGACCACGAGATGATAATACCTTCCAGCCAGTGCGACTTTACAGGCCGTCTGGGCACCGCGCAGTGCTTCGACCTGTTCATGGACGCTGCCACAAGGCACGCTGACGAGCTTGGGATAGGGCGCTATACGCTGGAGAAGAAGGACCTTTTCTGGATGATAACCAAGACCAGGATAAAGATCTTCCGCATGCCTAAGATGTCCGACGTGGTAATGCTCAGCACCTGGCCCTGCCCGCCGCACAGGATACACGGCGACAGGTGCTATACGCTGGAAAAGGACGGCGAGCTGCTTGCCTGCGGCAAGACTGAGTGGGTGAACTACAACTTCGTTACCGGCAAGCTGAGCCCGGTGTCTGATCTTTTCGCGCCTGACACGGAGTTCTCGGATGAGGATACCTTCCCGGAGGGCTTCGACCGCATAGGCGGTGAGTTCCCGGAAACGGTCTGTGAGTACAAGGTCCGCACTTCCGACGTGGACGTCAACGGCCATGTGAACAACACCAAGTACGTCTACGCGCTTTTGGACATCTTCAGCACCAAGGAGCTTACGGAGCGTCCGATAAGGCAGGCGGAGATCATCTACAAGAACCAGGCCCGCGAAGGCGAGACGCTGGTAATAAGCAGAAGGATAAATCCCTACGGTACGGAGGACTACAAGGTGGCTTCCGGGGACAAGACCGCGGTGTTCGCGAGACTCGAAAGAGGATAAAAGGCAGTAATTGAAAAGACCGGACGCGTGTTCCGGTCTTTTTTGTTTTTGATCTGTTATTCCGCGTCTTCTTTGGCCGTCTCCGTCCGTTCTTCCGCCTTTTGCAGCAGCGCAAGTCCTCTTGAGTACTTGGATCTCGGCTCAAGTTCCAGCCCGTACCTTTCCGCGGCGATCTCGCCAAGTTCCAGAACGGCCAGTGGATCCGGACCGGCGTAGTGTTCAAGTTCCATCTCAAGGATCGGGCTCGTTCCGCAGGGCGTTACGATATCCCCGCGGTCGACCGCCAGCTCAAGGACGTTGCCCTGGTACCTGATCCTTCTGCGGCTCCTGGTGAACTGCATCACCATAAGAGGAACGAGAGGGGAGGCCGCCGCCGCTTCCTTAAGGACGTTTCCGACAGGAGTTTCGGCAAACAGGGACATGTCCGGGATCTCCGACGCTTTCTCTATCGGAACGGGAACGTTCACTTCCTCGCGCTCGTGGACTGCGCCTTTTGATGTCCCGCCCCATTTTATGGTGGCGAAGGCCGTGGAGCCCTCGGAGCGGACGCGCAGCGTTATCCTGAGTTTCCTGAGCGCCCGGTCCTCCGTGTCGTAGTAGATAGCCCTCAGCGGCACCGTCTCCAGCGCTTCACCTTCGGCAAGCTCATCCCAGAAACTGTCTGTAAGTATATCGGATACGGTCTCTTCCGACGGGACCGCGTATTTTACTTCTATTTCCATGCCATCCTCCGTGTAAAACCAGAAGATATTAGCACGGAGCCCGGAATAATGCAAGAGCTTTATATTTCCGTTGTTTTACTCTTTATATTATGGTATAATCCAAAATTGCCGTAATGGTAGTTTTTTTCAGGAGGATTATAAATGACAACTTCTTATGTCGGAAAAGAGAACAATAAAGTAAAGTTCACGATGGAGTTCACGGCGGAAGAATTCGAGGCGGCTATCCAGAATGCGTACCTCAGAAACCGCGGCAGGATCTCCATTCCCGGATTTAGAAAGGGTAAGGCGCCCAGAAAGGTCATCGAGACCAGATACGGTTCCGGAGTGTTCTTCGAGGACGCCATCGACGATCTGCTCAAGGAGAATTATCCCAAGGCGCTGGACGAACTTAACATAGATCCCATAGACAGACCCTCCATCGATTTCGAAGGAGAGGAGAAGATAGAGCAGGGCAAGGGCTTTAAGGTCACCGTGGAGGCAGACGTTGCCCCGGAGATAGAGCTCAAGGAGTACAAGGGCGTAAAGGCAGAGCGCGAGCTCGTAAAGCTGGACGAGGCGGAAGTAGAAGGACAGCTCAAGTCTCTTCAGAAGCGCAACGCCAGGATCCTTACGATAGACGGACCCGCAAACTGGGACGACACCGTAATTCTGGACTACAAGGGCTTCGTTGGCGAAGAGCAGTTCGTGGGCGGCACCGCGGACGATCAGTCTCTGGTGCTTGGTTCCAACACCTTCATCCCGGGCTTTGAAGCTCAGCTCGTAGGCGTAAACAAGGGCGACGAAAAGGACGTCGTTGTTACGTTCCCGGAAGAGTACCACGCGGAAGACCTGGCCGGCAAGGAAGCCGTGTTCAAGTGCACCATCAAGGAGATAAAGAGGGAAGAGCTTCCGGAACTGGACGACGATTTCGCCAAGGAAGCCAGCACCTTCGATACCCTGGACGAGCTTAAGGAAGACATAAAGAAGAAGATCCAGGAGAGAGTGGATCGTTCCAACGAGAACGCCGGCAAGGAAGCAGTCCTGGCAAAGATCTGCGAGCTCAACCCCGTTGACATCCCGCAGGTAATGATAGACGACGAAGCGGACAAGATGTTCGACGAGTTCAGGCAGCAGCTCATGTCCCAGGGCATAGACCTCAACATGTACTGCAAGTATGCCGGGACTACGCCGGAAGCCATCAGGAAGGACTACGAGGACGGCGCAAAGAAGAGAGTCCACAGCAGACTGGCTCTCGAGGCGATAGCCGCGAAGGAAGGCATAGAAGCCACCGCGGAGGACATCGACAAGGAGATCGAGGACATGGCATCCATGTACAACATGGAGAAGGACAAGGTCCTCGGCGCTCTTGGCACCGGGTACGAAAAGCTGCTGGGCAAGGACATAGTCAACAGGAAGGCGCTGGACTTCGTATTCGCGAACGCCAAGCTGACCGAGCCCAAGAAGAAGGCGGAAAAGCCCGCGGCAAAGAAGACAGCAAAGAAGGAGACCGCTGAGGGCGAGGAAAAGCCCGCGGCCAAGAAGACTACCAAGAAGACGACCAAGAAGGAAGAGCCGAAGGCAGAATCTTCCGAGAATACTGAGGCATAGTCCTCGGCTTTGAGACCGAAGAGCGGGGCTTTGCGGCCCCGCTTTGATTAATTCAGGGGCAAAGGAGAGAAAAGGAGACAAAATGAGCAGCTTGATTCCGATGGTAGTGGAACAGACCTCCAAAGGCGAGCGTTCCTACGACATTTATTCCAGACTTCTTAAGGACAGGATCATTTTCATCGACGGCGAGATAGACGACAACACCGCCAGTCTTGTAGTGGCGCAGCTTCTGTTCCTTGAGTCCGAGGATCCGGACAAGGACATAAACATCTACATCAACAGCCCCGGCGGAATCATAACCGCGGGAATGGCCATATACGACACCATGAACTACATAAAGCCGGACGTATGCACCATATGCGTTGGAATGGCTGCGTCCATGGCGGCATTCCTGCTCTCATCGGGGACCAAGGGCAAAAGGTACGTGCTCCCCAACGCGGAGGTGATGATCCATCAGCCGCTGGGCGGGACCAAAGGCCAGGCGGAAGACATCAAGATAGCCGCGGACCACATAATAAAGACGAGAGAAAAGCTCAACAGGATACTGGCGGCGAACACCGGCCAGACCCTCAAGAAGATATCTCAGGACACAGACAGAGACAATTACCTCGATGCCGCCCAGGCCGTGGAGTACGGACTGGCGGACAAGATCGTGGAGAAGAGATAATATGCCGAAGAATTTTGACGAACAAAAAGAACTTGTATGCGCTTTCTGCGGAAGGCCGCAGAGCAGGGTCCACCGGCTCATAACCGGCCCGGACGCCTATATCTGCGACGAGTGCGTCGAGCTCTGCCACAAGATACTCATGGAAGATGCTGCCCGCGCGGAGAAGATCGAAAAGCAGACCACCGGAATGCGCGATCTTCCCAAGCCCGCGGAGATAGCCGCAAAGCTCTCCGAATACGTGATAGGGCAGGACAAGGCCAAGAAGGCCCTGGCGGTAGCCGTATACAATCACTATAAAAGGATAAGCGCCGTCCAGGCGGGCGACGATGACGTTGAACTGCAGAAGTCCAATATCGTAATGATAGGACCCACCGGTTCCGGCAAGACGCTGCTTGCTCAGACGCTCGCAAAGATACTGGACGTTCCGTTCGCGATAGCGGATGCTACCGCTCTTACGGAAGCCGGATACGTAGGCGAGGACGTTGAGAACATACTTCTTAAGCTTATCGTCGCCGCGGAATACGATCTGGAACGCGCCCAGCGCGGAATAATCTACGTGGACGAGATCGACAAGCTTGCCAGAAAGACGGACAACCCGTCCATAACGAGGGACGTTTCCGGAGAGGGCGTTCAGCAGGCGCTCCTTAAGATACTGGAAGGCACCGTGGCGAACGTGCCGCCTCAGGGCGGAAGGAAGCACCCCCAGCAGGAGTTCATACCGTTCGACACCACCAACGTGCTGTTCATCTGCGGAGGAATGTTCGACGGTCTGGACAAGATAATCCAGCGCAGGATAGGCGAAAAGACCATCGGATTCAATTCTGACATAGTCTCGAACAAGAAGATGGATCCGCACATCCTGGACCACATCCAGGCGGAGGACCTCCTCAGATACGGACTGATACCGGAGTTCATAGGACGGCTTCCCGTAATAGCAACGCTGGACGAGCTTTCCATAGACGCTCTCATGGATATCATAACCAAGCCGAAGAACGCGCTCGTCAAGCAGTATAAGAAGCTGTTCGAGATGGACGGCGTGGAACTCGAGGTCACCGAGGACGCGATAAAGCGCGTCGCGGAGAAGGCCCTGGAAAGAAAGACCGGCGCCAGAGGCCTGCGCGCCATACTGGAAAAAGTAATGACGGACACCATGTTCGAGGTCCCGTCCAGAGAAGACATTAAGAAAGTCGTTATCAACAAGGATACCATAGACGGCGGAGAGGCGATATGGGAGAAATAATGCCGCTCATCCCGCTTCGGGGGCTCACGGTCTTTCCGAACCTTGTGCTCCATTTCGATCTGGGACGCGAAAAATCG
>JAFZRK010000071.1 GCA_017619905.1 Bacillota bacterium | reverse complement strand
GTAATCATGAAGCTCTTTTTATAATTTCCAATAAAATCAAGGACCACAACGTAGTCTTTGTTTTCAAGTTTTCTCAGTCCTCGGCCAAGCTGCTGAACAAAGATTATTGCAGACTGCGTTGGGCGGAGCAAAACAACCTGATTTACCGATGGTATATCTACTCCCTCATTAAAGATATCTACAGTTATCAGGTATTCCAGGTAGTTCGAAGGATCATCGGATTCTAGTAGTTCGATATACTCTTCTCGTTTGTCTTCATCATCTGAACCAGTAAGAGCTGCAGCCTTTATTCCAAGATCCCTGAGTTTTTTTGCTAACTCAATAGCTTCTTCAACTCTACTGCAGAATATCAAACCTTTAATTCTGCCACGATCACAGCCGTAAAAACGTGTAATGTCGTATATGTGCTTGACGCGTTCATCGCTAGTCAGATATTTGAAATCTGTAGCATCATCCACCATCTCTCCGTTGACTGTAAGGTCTGTAATTCCATGATAATGGAAGGGCGAAAGCATATTCTGTGCTAATGCTTCCTGGAGACGTATTTCGTAAGCGATGTTATAGTCGAAACGCTTAAAAATATCGTACCCGTCAGTTCTTTCAGGAGTGGCGGACATTCCAAGCATAAACTTAGGCTTAAAGTAGTCCATCATCCGCTGATAACTAACAGCGCCAGATCTATGAACCTCGTCTACAACGATATAATCGAATTCATTAGGATCAAATTTTACATAGTATTCCGGCTTGGAAATAGTCTGAACTGTGCAGAATAAAAAGTCTGCATCAGTCTTTTTCAGTCCGGTATACATGCCCATAGAAACCTTCTTACCGAAGACTCTCCTAAAGGTCTTCATTGCAGCGCGGGCGATGTTTTCTCTATGCACAACAAAGAGCACCTTTTTAGCACCAAAAGCAGATGCATCGAAGGCAGAAAGATATGTTTTTCCTGTACCTGTAGCAGAGATAAGCAGTGCTTTGTCTGCACCTTCAGAGCGTATGCTTGCAAGTGCAGTTAAGGCTTCTTTCTGCATCTTGTTAGGACTGGGTCTGAATGCATCCGAAATGTCGATTGTTGCGGCTTCCTGAGCTTGCCTAAGACTATTAAGACGAGCATTATGTTGGTTCTTGTAGATTTCGCTATAGACCCTTATATACTCATCATCTACGATAGTGGCATCTGCAAACTGACGATCGAATTCACCGCGGATATCACTAACTATTGAGCCTTTTTCGAATGATGAAACACGAAGGTTCCATTCATTGTTTTCGCAAAGAGCGTTCTGCGTAAGGTTGCTGCTTCCAATGATAAGGGTATGACCTGTACCATGTCGGAATAGGTAGCCTTTGGCGTGGAAGTTGTTTTCAGTTTGTATGCGAACCTCTATATTGTCGAAACCAATAAGTCTCTTAAGTGCTCTAGGTTCAGTAAAGTTCTGATACTGTGATGCAAGTATCTTACCCTTAATGCCTTTGTTCCTAAGTTTTAGCAAAGTATCAATAAGGCATTCGACACCGCTGTTTGTAACGAAAGCAACAGAAAAGAGGAACTCATCGCAAGATTCGAGTTCCGAGATGATACTTGTAAGGACCTTGGTTTGAGTTTTGGCGTTGTTAGTCAGCAGCTTAGGCATGTATTGCTCTTTAGCTGCTGCAGTTCCGTCGATATAGCCCGCGTAAAGTGCGGTTTCAAGATCTATTGTTGCGAGGTTTTCGTACATCTCTTCTTTGTTAGTTTTTTAGATACTAGTTTCGCAACAGGGATATCAGCTGGAGCCCAGTCGAGATCCATCATCTCTTTAGGAAGCGCCCACACATGATTAATATGTTCTTTACGTGTGAATTCAGGAGAAGTTGGATGGCACAGATAACAGTACATTGTCATCTCGAAATCTGGATACTTGTGATTTACAGTAGTTAGATAATCATCCTCGGTAATTGAGACATCAAAGTTCATTTCCTCGCGTAGTTCGCGCATTAGGGCTTCAGGATGGGTTTCGCCTGCTTCAACTTTGCCGCCGGGAAATTCATACTTGAGCGAGACATAAGGATACTTACCTTCGCCGCGCTGCATGCAAAGGACTTTCCCATCGTATACTATTACTGCTCCAACTACTTCTAAATGCTTCATACTTGGTCATCCGTTTCCTAATTATCAAGCATAGTATAACATTTCAAGAATGTATTGAAAACAAACAATCACTGTTAGATTTATGGTATTATTCTATAAGGAGATTAACCTATAATCATGAAATACTTCGCAATTATCATCCTAATACTGATCCTCATTCTTTCCGGCTGCGCTTCGCGGGGCGGGCAGAACAACGCTGCGCCGGATAACGGTTCGGGGCAGGGGAACGCTGTTCCGGCTGCGTCATACACCCACATCTCGCAGGATCAGGCTAAGGAGATGATGGCAAGGGACGACGGTCACATCATCCTGGACGTGCGCAGGCAGGACGAATACGACGGGGGTCACATTCCGGGCGCGGTGCTTCTTCCCAACGAGAGCATAGGAACGGAAAGGCCCGCGCAGCTGCCGGATCTTCAGCAGATAATACTGGTCTACTGCCGCACGGGCAGGCGGAGCAGGGAGGCGTCGCAGAAGCTGGCGGACATGGGATATGTAAACGTGTACGAGTTCGGCGGGATCAACAGCTGGACAGGCCCGGTGGAAAAGCCGGGGGAGGGCGAGATGAAGCTTACGATAGGCGGAACGCAGGTGCCGGTTACCTGGGAGGACAACGCGTCCGTGGACGCTCTTAAGGAGATGCTGCCGCTTACCGTGCAGATGTCCATGTACGGCGGTTTCGAGCAGGTGGGTTCGATAGGAAAGAGTCTTCCCCGCAGCGACGCGCAGACCACTACCGTCCCCGGAGACATAGTGCTGTACTCCGGAGATCAGTTAGTAATATTCTACGGTTCCAACTCCTGGTCCTATACCAGGCTGGGGCACGTGGACCTGGACGCCGCCCGGATGACGGAGCTGCTGTCCGGCGGAGACGTAACGATAAAGATAGAGTAGGGCTTTTACGGCTGCGCGGTTTTGCAGCCGGCGGACGGAGGAACGATAATGGTAATCAACGTATACGAACAGTATTTTAAGGCGGAGCTTAAGTTTAACGACGTGGAGCGCCGCGCGGCTCTGGTGATGCTGGTCTCGGATTCCGAGGCGGGCAATATTAAGTACGAAGCGGCCGCAACGTTCTTCCCGCACAGGGACGAGGAGGACTACGCGGTGTCCTACGACGCGTATTTCAGCAAGGTCCTGTTCGAAGGCAAGGGGCGCCGCTCCAAGAAGCGCGAGGCGGAGCTTCTGGAGAGCTTCCGCGCAGTGATCGACGAGCTGGCCGCGGAGCAGGGCGGTAAAGTGTTCTGGGACAAGCCGCTCAGAGACGCAAGGTTAGGATAGAACGTGGGCAGCGCGTCTGATATGGTCCGCAAACGCATGAGGTTTTGGGGCTGGGTGCAGGGCGTCGGTTTCCGATGGCGCGCCCGAAACGCCGCCGAAGCCTTCGGCTGCACAGGTTGGGTGTCCAACGAGTTCGACGGCTCCGTGCTTATGGAACTGCAGGGCACGGAGGAGCAGATCGACAAAGTGATCCTGACAGTGGAGCAGGGGCGCTACGTCCGCATAGAGAACATGAGCGCGGAGACCGTACCGTTGCAGGATGAGAACGGGTTTTACGTGAGATAAACAGAGAAGGACGCGGCAGTTCTGCCGGGTCCTTTTTTATTGCTCGGAATCGAAATGATATTTTATTCTGTTCCCGGAAACTGCTATGATTGACTCATAACAAAGGGGATGCAGATAGGATCAGAGAGATGAGACGAAAAAAAAGAAACGCGATAAAGTGCAATCATTGCGGTGAGATCATAGAGAGCACTTATCGTCACGATTTCAGGACTTGTTCCTGCGGTACGGTGTCGGTAGACGGCGGAAAAGATTATCTCCGCAGATGCTTCAAAAACAGTCCGGACGATTATACGGATCTGTCAGAATACGAAGAAGTTGACAGTGAATAATAAAGGGTCAGCAGGTTATTGCTCCCCTTTTTGCTGTTTTTTATTAATGAGGGACCACAAGCGACGCGTGATCAGTCGGCTGACCGTATATAATACTTCCACGTAAGCGTATTGCGGTCGAAGCAAAAAACGGCTGTTTCAGGGCCGAACGTCCTTTCAACGACTAATGTACCGTTTTCGCCCTCAAACGCGCTGAAAGAGCCCTTTTTGAGCGTCTCAGAGCCATTTCTGAGGCGGCCCAGCATTCTGAAGTGCTCTGTCATTTCCTTTTTTGCCGCGAGCTGCTCCCAGGGGAAGCTGCGCCTGTTGTCCGGGTCCTTGCCGCCCTCCAGGCAGACCTCGTCGCCGTAGTAGATGACGGGTACGCCGGGCAGGCTGTACAGGATAGCCGCCGCGAACTTTACCGCTTCTTCGGAACCCAGCAGGGTGAGTATCCTTTCGCGGTCGTGGCTGCCCAGCATGTTGAAGCATCCGGCCCAGGCTTCGGGCGGGTAGTTCTCCATGCGGCTCATCTGCCTTGCCGCGAATTCCGCGGAACCTATCCGGCAGCTCATGTAGTCCAGTATGTCCTGGCGGACCGGGTAGTTCATTACGCTGTCCAGCTCTTTGCCGCCCAGGAAGCGCATGCGCTTGCCGTAGTCGAACTTGTAGCTGGCGTCTTCCCAGACCTCGCCTATTACAACTTTGTCGGAGCCCTCGGCCTTTACGGCCTGACGGATCTTCATCAGGAACTCGTTGGGCAGCTCGTCCGCGACGTCCAGACGCCAGCCGCTGGCGCCCGCGCGCAGCCAGTAGCGGAGCACGCCGTTCTCGCCGCAGATCATTTCGGAAAACTCCGGGTTCAGCTCGTCCACCTGGGGAAGATCCTTTACGCCCCACCAGCAGACCACGTCGCCGTTCTCGTCGCGCTGGAACCACTCCGGGTGCTCGCGGTAGTACTTGCTGTTGACGCCGGTGTGGTTGAACACGCCGTCCAGGATTATCCGGATCCCGAGCTTTCTGGCTTTTTCGCACAGGCGGCGGAAGTCCTCCTCCGTGCCCAGCATGGGGTCTATCCTGAAGTAGTCCGAGGTGTCGTAGCGGTGGTTGGAACGCGCCTCAAAGATCGGGTTCAGGTAGATCATCGTGGCGCCTAAGCTCTTGATGTAGTCGAGCTTCTCCTCTATGCCGGCAAGCGTGCCGCCCCAGAAGTTCCAGTGCGCTATGCTGCCGTCCGTGTTCTTTATGTAGTAGGGAAGGGTGTACCAGTCCTCATAGACGCGGCCGGTCTTGGGATCGTAGACCGCGCCCGGTGACAGGTCCTCCAGATCCGTGACTCCTGCGGAAGGAACGTTGAGCTTTGCGGTCCTGCGGAAGCGGTCCGGGAAGATCTGGTAGACTATGCCTTCCTTGTACCAGGCGGGCACTTCGAAGTCGTGATACACCGTTATCTGGAAGGACTCGGGTGTCTCGCCCTGCCAGTAGATGCGGCCCTCTCCGCCCAGCTTCCTGTCGTTGTTGCCGTAGCAGTAGACGTTGTCGTTCTGCCCCACCACGAAGAAATACCACAGGACGCAGTCGTCCTCCGGCGCGGAGAAGCGCCAGACGAACGTGCCGTCCTTTCGAAGCGACGGCTGCAGCATGCCTTCGCCGGCCTCGTCCGTGTAGAGACGAAGCACCGCGTAATCAGCGTCCGGGGCTTTCAGTTTCAACTCAATATGCCCTCCGCAGCGCACGGCTCCGAAGGGCTTTCTGAAATCTTTGCTATGGGAATTATGATACAGTTCCATTAACTATCTTTAAGGTCCGTCGGACCGCCGAAATGTCGGTTATCGTTGATCGCGGGCCGCGCGCGGCCCGGAAGTCCCGGCTACTTGCCGCAGACTTCTTTGTACATCTGCCTGTAGCGCTCCGCGGAGGCCTCCCAGCTGAAGTCCAGACCCATTATGTGCTTCTTGAGGGCCTGCCACTTGCGCGGCTTGGACCACAGCTCCAGAAGCTGCTCCATTGCGTAGCGGAGCTCGTGGGCGTTGAAGTTCGCGAACGAGAAGCCGCTGCCTTCGCCGGTGTACTTGTTGTACGGCTGAACGCTGTCCTTGAGACCGCCGGTCTCGCGCACCACCGGTACGGTGCCGTAGCGCATGGCTATCATCTGCGACAGCCCGCAGGGCTCGAATCTGCTCGGCATCAGGAAGGCGTCCGCGCCTGCGTAGATGCGGTGCGAAAGCTCCTCGGAGAACTCTATCCTGGCGCTTATCTGACCGGGGTATTTGCTCTGATAATACCGGAACGCTTCCTCGTAGCGTTCGTCGCCTTGTCCGAGGACCACAAGCTGGCAGCCGTTCTCGACTATCCAGGGCAGGTTGTAGGTTATGAGGTCCAGACCCTTCTGTTCCGTAAGGCGGCTTATCACTGCGAACAGCGGTTTGTCGCACTCTGTGCTGAGTCCCAGTTCCTTCTGCAGGGCTTTCTTGCAGCGCGCCTTGCCCGCGGTCTGCTCCGCCGAGAAGTGGTAGGGCAGGAAGCGGTCCGTCTGCGGGTCGAACACGTCCACCGCTATGCCGTTGAGTATGCCTGTCATGCGGCTGCGCCTGTCTGAGAACAGCCAGTCCAGGCCTTCGCCGAAGTAAGGCGTGCATATCTCTTCCGCGTAGGTGGGCGACACGGTGCTTATCCTGTCCGCGTAGCGCAGTCCGCCGAGCATGTAGTTGGCGGCGCCGTAGCCGCTGCGCATCTGCCTGTCGGCGTCCGTGCCTGCAAGTCCGCAGATATCGCCTATCACGAAGTCCGAGAACTGCCCCTGGAACTTCAGGTTGTGTATCGTAAGAACGGTCTTGATGTACTCAAAACCGTAGAGCGACCTGTACTGCTCGTTGAGGAAGATAGGCACCAGCGCGGTGTGCCAGTCGTTGCAGTGTATGACGTCCGGCATGAAGTCCGAGATGTGCAGGAGCGTTTCCAGCACTGCCTTGGAGAAGAACGCCACGCGCTCTCCGTCGTCGAACTCGCCGTAGACGTTGTCGCGGCCGAAGTAGTACTCGTTGTCCAGGAAGTAGGTGATGACCCCGTTGTAGTTCATCTCGAACAGGCCGCAGTAGCAGCTGCGCCAACCGAGAGGCACCTGGTAGTTCTCCACGTACTCCATGCGGTCCACGAAGCGCTGCGGAATGGTCTTGAGCTTCGGCAGTATCAGACGCACATCGCAGTCCTTCTGATTGAGGTATTTCGGCAAGCTTCCGGCCACATCGCCCAGACCTCCGGTCTTTATGAAGGGCGCGGCCTCAAAGCTGGCGAAAAGTACTTTCAGTTTTTCGTTTTCCATTTTTGCGATCCTTTCTTTGTTTTTCGGATCAATTGCATACGTTTATTGCCGCGGGCTTACAGAGTAAGGTTCTTGCCTATTATGAGCGGTCTTTCCGTGCCGCCGCAGAGCCGTACGCTGGTACTGACGGTGACGTACTTGTCCAGTATCGCGTTCTCTATCACGGTGCCGCGCTTTATTATGCAGTGCTGGAATACTATGCAGTTCTTAAGGCAGGCGCCTTCTTCCACCTCAACGTTCCTGGCCAGCACGCAGTTCTCCACGGTGCCGGAAATGTTGCAGCCGGCGGGGATCAGCGAGTTCTTCACCACGCAGCCGTCGTTGTAGATGGTGGGCGCTTCGTCCTGGATCTTGGTGAATATGGCGCGTTCGCCGCGGAACAGATTCTTGTGGATCTGCGAATCCAGCAGCTCCCTGTTTGCCTTTATGTAGTCCTCTATGGTGTCGATGGGCCTTACGAAGGCGTCGAACACGTAGCGTCCTAAGTCGTCCTGGCCGAACTCGCTCTTGAGCAGTTCCACGAGGTCCAGATGCGAGGATCTGGGGTAGCTCTTGATTATTCCAAGCAGGGTCTCGCGGCTGACGACGAAGCAGTCCAGGGACTTTTCCTCGCCGTTCTCATCCTTGAAATACGCGAAGGTGACGGTCTTTCCGCTCTCTATGTGCTGCTCTATCATCTCCGTGTAGTCCAGGTTGCAGACCTCGTTGGCGGAGCTGATCAGGGCATAGGTGCCCTCGGCGCGCCTCTCTATGTATCTGTGGTTGACCAGCAGGTCGGAGAGCATGAACTTTTCGGTGTTGCTGCTGCCGCTGAATACGGTGCCCGGCAGTATGAAGAGTCCGCCTATCTTCTTGCTGAGGTTCCATTCCTTGCCGCTTCCTACGTGGTCTATGAGGGATCTGTAGGCCGCCGGCATTATCAG
The DNA here is from genome assembly GCA_017619905.1 of Bacillota bacterium. Lineage (GTDB taxonomy): Bacteria > Bacillota > Clostridia > Peptostreptococcales > Anaerovoracaceae > RUG13409. The sequence goes on along the minus strand of JAFZRK010000071.1, from coordinate 2,795 downwards.
ACCGACGGTGCCTATCCCGGAGTTGACCATGTTGGACAGGGGGAAGTCTATGAGCCGGTATCTGCCCGCGAAGGGCAGGGAGGCGATGGTCCTTCTGTGGAGCAGTTCCCCGAACCCGGAGGCGTTGTAGTTGGCGAATATTATTCCGAATACGTTGTTCATCGTTCCATCTCCTTGCTATAAGCTCTTGCCGACGACGGTTATCTCGCCGTCCTCGCTGCCTATCACGGTCCCGTCCGGGATGACGACGCCCTCGTTGACTATCGCTCTGGTGATGCGGCAGTTGTCGCCTATGTGGGCGCTGGGAAGGATTATGGAGTCCTTTATTACCGAACCGTCGCGGACCACCACGTCGAAGCCCAGTATCGAGTGCTCCAGCGTTCCGAAGACTCCGCAGCCGTTGCAGACCAGGCTGTTCTTAAGCACGGCGTCCTGCCCTATGAAGCTGGACGGGCTGTTGTTGGAGTTCGAGAATATGCGCATGCTGTGCTCGAAGATGTTGAGCGGCGCTTCCTTCTCCAGCAGCTCCATCTGCGAATTGTAGTAGCTGTCTATGGTTCCTACATCCTTCCAGTAGCCGTCGAAGTGGTACGCGAACAGGCGCTTGCCGGCCGCCAGCAGCTTGGGGATTATGTTCTTTCCGAAGTCCTTCTCGGAGGCCTCGTCCTCGTGGTCCTCCTTGAGCGCCTTGCGGAGCACGTCCCAGGAGAAGATGTATATTCCCATGGAGGCCATGTTGCTGTCCGGGTTCTTGGGCTTTTCCGAGAACTTGAATATGCGGTCCTTTTCGTCCAGGGTCATGATGCCGAAGCGGCTGGCCTCTTCCCAGGGGACCTCCATTACGGAGACCGTAAGATCCGCCTTGTTCTTAATGTGCGCGTCCAGCATCTTTGCGTAATCCATCTTGTAGATGTGGTCGCCGGAAAGGATGAGGACGTTCTCCGGATCGTAGCGGTCTATGAAGTTGATGTTGTGATATATGGCGTCCGCGGTGCCTTCGTACCACGAGCCGCCTTTCTGTGTGGCGTACGGCGACAGCACGTGCACGCCTCCGCCCATCACGTCGAGGTCCCACGCCTGGCCGTTGCCCAGGTAGCGGTTGAGAGTTGCGGGCCTGTACTGCACCAGTATTCCTACGGTATCGATGCCCGAGTTGATGCAGTTCGAGAGCGAAAAATCGATGATGCGGTATTTCCCTCCGAACGATACTGCGGGTTTTGCGACGCGGTCCGTCAGAGCGCCCAGACGTGTTCCCTGGCCGCCCGCCAGAAGCATCGCTATACAGCTTTTCCTTGACATGATCTCCTCCTGTAACTGCCTATAACTTAATGTTCCAGATATCCTCTGCGTATTCTCTTATCGTCCTGTCGCTGGAGAAGAAGCCGGACTTGGCGATGTTGGCCAGGGACATGCGGTTCCACGCCTCCCTGTCCTTATGCTGCGCCGTAAGCTCGTTCCACGCGCGGACGTACGGGTCGAAATCCTTGAGCACGAAGAACGTGTCGTTGTGCTTTATGAGGTCGTCCAGTATGGTCCAGAATGCGGTGCCGCAGCGTTCGAAGAAGCCGTTCACCAGCTGGCCGGTGATCTTCTTGAGCCGCGGGTCGTCGTTGGCGGTCTGGTACGCGTTGTAGCCGCCGTATCTGTAGTAGTTTGCGGTCTCGTCCGCAGTAAGGCCGAATATCTTTATGTTGTCGTCTCCGACCTGTTCCTTTATCTCTATGTTTGCTCCGTCCAGGGTGCCCAGCGTTACCGCGCCGTTCATCATGAACTTCATGTTGCCTGTGCCGGACGCTTCCTTGCCCGCCGTGGAGATCTGCTCGGAGATGTCCGCCGCCGGGTAAATGATCTGGCCAAGGGACACGCAGAAGTTCTCCGCGAACACGACCTTTATCTTCTGGCTTATGACCGGGTCGGAGTTCACTATCTCCGCTATGCTGTTGATGAGCTTTATGACGTCCTTGGCGAACGCGTAGCCCTGGGCCGCCTTGCCCGCGAAGATGAACGTCACCGGCTCCATGTCCAGGAACGGGTTGTCGCAGAGGCGGTTGTACAGATCCATTATCTTCAGGGCGTTGAGGAGCTGGCGCTTGTAGGCGTGTATCCTCTTTACCTGAACGTCCATGATGCTGTCCGGGTCTATGGACGGGCCGCCGTTCCTGATAAGGTAGTCCGAGAGCTTTATCTTGTTGTAGCGCTTTACAGCCGCCAGACGCTCCAGGAAGGCGCTGTCGTCCTTGTATTTGAGCAGGTCTTCAAGACGCTGCGGATCCCTTATCCACTTGTCGCCTATCGCGGAAGTGATGAGCTCGGAGAGCCCCGGGTCCGCCTGCAGCAGGAAGCGCCTGTGGCTGACGCCGTTGGTCTTGTTGCCGAAGGCATCCGGCTTTATCTCGTAGAAGTCATGGAACACGTCGTCCTTGAGTATCTGCGAGTGCAGCTCAGCCACGCCGTTTGTGGAGTGGCTGCCTATTATGGAGAGGTTGGCCATGCGGACCTCGCCGTCCCACAGGACAGCGGTCTTGCGCATGGTCTCGTAGCCGCCGCGTCCCATGCTCTCCACTTTTTCGCGCCATCTGCGGTCTATCTCCTCTATGATCATGTAGACCCTGGGCAGTAAGCTCTGCATCAAGCTTATGGGCCACTTTTCCATGGCTTCCGGCATTACGGTGTGGTTGGTGAAGGATATGGTCCTTTCCGTAATGTCCCAGGCGTCGTTCCACTCCAGGCCTTCCACGTCCACGAGGACTCTCATCAGCTCCGGCACGCAGAGGGTGGGGTGGGTGTCGTTTATG
>JAFZRK010000070.1 GCA_017619905.1 Bacillota bacterium | reverse complement strand
CGGGCGATGGACAGCCCCAGGCCGCTGCCTTCGGTATTCCTCGAAGCGTCGCCCCTCACGAAGCGCTCCATAAGCTCGTCCGCGGGAATATTCAGCAACTCGGAGGAAGTATTCTTGAATGTGAACCGGACGTTTCCGCCCGCCTTTCTCAGATCCATGAACACTCTCGTCCCCTGCTGGGAATACTTGCACGCATTGTTAAGAAGATTATCAAAGATCCGCTGCATGCGGCGTCCGTCCGCCATTATCTTTGCATCGGAAGCATCCGTACTCACTATCAGTTCCAGGCCGGCTTCCCTGAACCTGTCCTGATATTCACCTGCCGCCTGTTCTATGAAGACCGCAGGATCGCACGGAACAAGCTCTACGTCCAGATTTCCCGTGGACGCTTTAGAGGCCTCCACAAGATCGTCTATCAGACGCTTGAGCCGGTCGGACTGGCGCAGCAGCACGCCGCTGTACTCCTTGATCTTTTCATTATCGGTCTCTTCCTCGCCTATCAGCCCCGCATAGTTGACTATCGACGTGAGAGGCGTCTTCAGATCGTGCGACACGTTGGTTATCAGTTCCGTCTTCATCCTCTGGCTCTTTACCCTGTCCTCGACAGCCAGATTCATGCCCTGAGCTATGCTTCCGAGGTCTTCTCCGTGTTTTTTCAGGTCCCAGAACATTCCGTCGGTGTCGACCCTGTAGGAAAGGTCGCCGGCAGCAAGCGCGCGGCCGCCCTTCTGCAGCTTCCTGAGCATCACTGCCCCGTATACAGACAATACCGCAATGACTATCTTTACGGCCAGCCAGACAGCGGCGCCTCTGGGCTTTTTGTTATACCCGGCCTTTACGAAGAAAAGCAGCTCCAGAACTATAAACACCGCGGCGCATATCGCCGCCTTCCATACCACGGGAGTGCTTCTAATAAGGCCCCGCATGAACTGAATGATCTTCCATATCAGCGTATTGCGGAAGAGCGTTCTCTGTTTTATCCTTGCGGAAATGCTCATGCAGAATCCCAGGACCATGACCAGTATTATCAGCGCTGCTCCCGCCTGTGCGAACCAGTTCGGAAGATATTTTCCGGAAACTATCAGGCCCCTACTGTCAGCATAGATCAGCAGGCGCACCATTCCGTACACTGTCAGAGCGGTAAGGACCGTCAGAACGTCGAAGGGAACGATATTCAAAGGCCCGGGGAAGATTCCTTCCTTCCCCTTGACACGGCCGGCGGCATTCATGAGAGCAGCGAAACAGCATATCAAGCCGATCATCGCCGCAGCTCCTATTACATACACCGCATTTCTGAGATCATACGCAGTGCTGAACATCAGATATCTGTCGCGGATGGCATCCTTGCTTTGGAGCTCGTTCTTCAGAAGCAGTTCCATACGGTAAACGCTGCCGTCTACCTTCGCGAGATCCATTTCGTCCGTCACCCATGATACCGAGTTCCAGCCCTTTGAATCGTCGAACCTGTATTTATAGCTGAACTTTATCCCGCTGCAGTCCGAGAGGTCCGCGCTCTCGTGGTTAGTATAGAACAAGGCCCCTGTCTCGCCTGTCTCCTTATCTACTTCGTACAGCCAGAAGGCCAGATTGGCATCCCCCGAGAGATACTCCTGATACTGTTTTTTGCCGAAGACCGCCTGCGTTGTGATGAACGAATAGTTGAATACTTCGTCGGCGATCCCGTCTCTTATCGCCGCATCCCTGCTGCGGTAGATGTTATGGTCCTGCATGAAACAAGCCGCCAGAACGCTTGCTGCAACCACGACGGCCAGCAGCATGCATCCGATGAACAGGCATATCTTGCCCGCTGTCGTGCGTCCTTTGACCTTCATCTCTTCTCCCTCTCTTTCTCCATCTTATATCCCTGGCCGAATATCACCTTTATGTAGCGCGGATCTGACGGATCGGACTCTACCTTTTCCCTGATATGCCTCACGTGCACCGCGACGGTATTGCTGTCGGACGCATAAGCTGCGCCTTTCCAGACTGCGCTGTATATCTCCCCCGGAGAAAAGACCTTTCCGGGGTTTTCCATAAGAAGTTTCAGTATCTCGAACTCCTTTGGCGTAAGACTGACCGGATCGCCGTCCGCCCACACTTCTTTTGATTCATCGTTCAGTTCCAGCCCGCCTATGACTATGTTGCTGCCGCCGCCGTACTGCTTCCCTCCGAGTCTGGTATAACGCCTGATCTGAGATCTTACTCTGGCGACCACCTCCGCCGGATTGAACGGCTTCGTGATATAGTCGTCGGCGCCTACGTCCAGGCCGAGTATCTTGTCGGCGTCCTCGCTTTTTGCCGTGAGCAGTATCACCGGCACGTTGCTCTCTTCGCGGATCTTGGAAAGCGCGGTTATTCCGTCCATTCCGGGCATCATAATATCGAGCAGCACCAGCTGGATATCCTCGGAACGAATGATATCTAGGGCCTGCCGCCCGTCGTATGCCTCGAAGATGCCGTAGTCCTGGCCTTTCAGATAGATGCAGAGCGCATTGACGATGTCCCTGTCGTCATCGCAGATAAGAATGTTCACTATGCAGACCCCCTTTTGAATACGCTTTTATTGTACTGTATGCATTATTAAAAATCACTATGCATAAACAATAAGATTTGATTAAGCATCTGTATTTATGCAACTAAAAAGAGCTCCTTTCGTTCAGGAGCTCTCTGCTGTTTAATTTGATGCCGGTCTTCTGCCGTTTGAGCGTATCACAGACGCTTTCTTAATATGTCCTGGGCTTTTATGCCGTCCGGCGCGTTTATCGTCAGGCGCCTCATCGGGACTGCAGAGCGCTGCATTGGCTCGCTCTCTTCGCTCTCTATGCTCTCCACGGTAAAGCTCTTTCCGAAGCTTCCTGGGCTCAGTATCTCCAGTTTATCGCCCACGGCGAACGGGTTGCGGGTCTCAATAAGCAGTTTGCCGTCCGCGCTGTCCGCAAGCGCTGAAGCGACGAACAGGCAATCCCTTATATACCCTGAAGTGTCCGGAGCAATCGACTCCGGGTCGCCCAGATAGAAACCGGTGCAGAACGGTCTGTGGCTGGTGGTGTCCAGCTCGTCAAGCGCCTGCACCGCGTTTATTCTGCCGTCGATCAGCATCCTGTACGCGTTTACCACAGTGCCTATGTAGAACGGAGTCCTCATGCGGCCTTCGATCTTGAAGCTGCAGATGCCCGCGGCCGCCATCCTGTCCAGAATGGACGCGCAGCACATCTCCTTGGACGACAGTATCGCCATCCCCTGCTCGCTCTCTTCCACCTTGAAGAACTCGCCGGGGCGCTTCTCCTCCATAAGGTAGTAGTTCCAGCGGCAGGTCTGCGCGCACTGGCCGCGGTTGCCGCTGCGCCCCGCAAGGAACGCGCTCAGCATGCAGCGTCCGGAGTACGACATGCACATGGCTCCGTGGATGAAGCCCTCCAGCTGCAGATCCGCAGGGGTGTTGGCCCTTATTTCGGCGATCTGCTCCAGCGACAGCTCCCTTGCCAGAACTATCCTGGACGCGCCCAGATCGTAATAGACCTTGGCGGCCCTGTAATTCATGCAGTTGGCCTGGGTGCTGACGTGCACCTCTATGTCCGGAATGGTCTCCTTGATCTCCGCAACGGCGCCTATGTCAGACACTATGACGGCGTCCGCGCCTATGTCCTTAAGGAACCTCGCGTATTCGCCGAGCTTTGGGATCTCGTCGTTGTTGGCGAAGCAGTTGACCGTCACGTACATGCGCTTCCCGTTGGAATGTATAAGCTCCGAGGCTTCCGCCAGCTTCTTTTCGTCGAAGCCCGCGGACGAAGCCCGCAGCTGCATGAAAGGTCCGCCCAGATATATGGCGTCCGCGCCGAATCTGAGAGCGGTCCTTACCGCCTCCATGT
>JAFZRK010000069.1 GCA_017619905.1 Bacillota bacterium | reverse complement strand
GGGCGTCCTTAACGTGCCCTTCGCGGTAAAGCTGTCGGCGGCGCTTCGCAAGGCCGGATTCGACATACCCGCAGGAACCGTAACGGAAGAAAAACTCGCGGAGTTTTTATGCAGATAAACGTAGAGAACCTCAGCAAAACGTTCAGCCCCGGAATGCCTTACGAGACCAGGGCCCTCAGCGACATCAACTGCGAGATAGGCAGCGGAGAATTCGTCGCGATAATAGGGCACACGGGCTCCGGCAAGACCACGCTGGTGCAGCACATCGCCGGACTCATACAGCCGGACGAGGGCCGCGTCGTAGCCACGCTGGATGACGGGACGCAGACGGTAATAAGCGAAAAGGGCAAGGCCGCCTTCGCGGTAAGGCGCAGGGTAGGCATAGTTTTCCAGTACCCGGAATACCAGCTCTTCGAGGAGACCGTGCTCAAGGACGTATGCTTCGGACCCAAGAACCAGGGACTGGATCAGGCAGCTCAGGAGGAGCGCGCAAGAGAGGCGCTGCGGCTCGTAGGTCTGGATCCGGACGTGGTGGGAGAATCCTCGCCTTTTGAGCTCTCCGGTGGCCAGAAGCGCAGGGTGGCCATAGCGGGCGTGCTTGCCGTGGACCCGGAGGTGCTTATTCTGGACGAGCCGACCGCAGGCCTGGATCCCAAGGGCCACGACGACATCCTGGACATGATAGACCGCATAAAGGACGAGGAGAAGCTTTCCATAATCCTGGTCTCCCACAACATGGACGACGTCGCTAAGTACGCGGACAAGGTGATCGTCATGAACAGCGGCACCGTGGTAATGGAGGGCACACCGGAGTACGTCTACTGCGAAAGAGGCAGCGAGCTGAAGGAGATAGGACTGGATCTTCCCGCGGGGCCGGCTTTCCTTAAGACGCTGCGCGACGGCGGGCTGGACGTGGACATACGCCGCCTCACCTTCGAGGACACGACGGAAGAGATAGTAAAAGCGCTGAAGAAGAAGGGCGGCAAAACGCCTGAAGAGCAGGCAGAAAAAGCGCCGCAGAAATAAGCTGAGATGCGGAGCAATTAACGCAGAATGGCAGTAAGAGACATCACATTAGGACAGTACTTCCCGGGAGAATCCTGCATTCACCGGCTGGACCCCAGGGTAAAGATCGTATGCGCGCTCGTTTACCTGGTGTCGCTTTTTGTGGTGCAGTCCTTCTGGGCCTTCGGCCTGTGCATACTGCTGCTTGCCGCGGTGATAATCCTTTCCGGAGTGCCGTTCAAGTTCATCTCCAAGGGCCTTAAACCGGTAATATTCCTTATAATCATCACCATGCTCATAAACGTCCTGTTCGTAAGGACGGGCGAGCCGGTGCTTACGATAGGCAAGTTCTTCATCACGAACGAAGGCATCTACAGGGCGCTGTTCATGGGCCTGCGTCTGGTTCTGCTGATCTTCGGATCCAGCATGCTGACGCTCACCACCAAGCCCATAGAGCTTACAGACGGCATGGAAAAACTGCTCTCGCCGCTGGCAAAGATAGGCCTTCCGGCGCACGAACTGGCCATGATGATGACCATAGCGCTGCGCTTCATCCCCACGCTCCTGGACGAGACGGACAAGATAATGAAGGCCCAGACCGCAAGGGGCGCGGACTTCGAGAACGGTACGCTGCGCGAAAAAGCGAAGGCGCTGATACCGCTTCTGGTGCCGCTCTTCGTATCCGCTTTCCGCATTGCCGGAGACCTTGCGATGGCCATGGAGGCCCGCTGCTATCACGGCGGCAAGGGCCGCACGCGGCTCCACCAGATGAAGCTTGGCAAGGGTGACGCGGTCGCTATCATAGTGATGCTCGTCTACCTTGGATGCATAATCGGATCAAGGTATATAAACATCAATATCTTCTAGAAGTAGCAGGGCGTAGGCCGCCGCTATGAACGGCGCGAAAGCGATCTGAGTCTTTGCCTCCGCTCTCTTGAATATCAGCAGTACCGCCGCGGCGATTCCGGACAGAATGCCGGACACCGCGAACAGGCGGAAACAGTCGGAAGCTCCCAGCATCAGCGCAAGAATGCTGAGGAGCTTTATATCACCCATCCCTATCGGAACGTCGCTTCCGGCGCGGCTGCACAGAGCGCGCACGGATGCGTAGACGGCCCACACGGCGCCTGCTGCAGCGGTGTTGTCCACCAGCTGATCCGCGGAAGTGCAGACAACGGCGGTCCCCAGAAGGAGCGCGCAGGAAACGGCCGGGATCTCCAGCCGCGCCGCGTCGTATACGGCTGTGGCCGCAAGAATCATTAAACAAAAAAGACGAAGCATACTGCCTCCTTTCGGCGCATGATCCGTCTCCCCGATACTACAGCAGGCAGGTCTTGATGTCAACACCGGAAAGAAGAAAACCTGGAGCGTCCCGCGTGGACGTGGACATGACGCAGGGCAGCATCTACAGGCACATCCTGATGTTTGCGCTCCCTCTTCTGGTGGGCAATTTCTTCCAGCAGCTCTACAACACGGTCGATACCTGGGTTCTGGGCAACTACGTAAGCAAGGAGGCGTTCGCCGCCGTCGGGACCATAGCCCCGGTGTTCAACCTTGTGGTAAACACGTTCATAGGGCTGTCCAACGGCGCGGGCGTGGTCATATCGCAGTACTACGGCGCCGGCAACGTAAAGCAGGTGCGCCGCTCCGTGCACACGTCCATCGTCATGGCCGCTATGGCGTCCGTCATCTTTACGGTGTTCGGGCTCACCATGAAGGACACTCTCATCGGGTTCATGAAGCCCAGCGCGGAGATGCTTCCTCACGCCAGAGAGTACCTGGGGATAATCTTTACTTTCCTGACTTTCCAGATCTTCTACAACGTTGCGTCGTCCATACTGCGCGCGATAGGGGACTCCAGAAGGCCTTTCTATTTCCTTATAGTCGCGTGCGTCACCAACATAGTCCTGGACCTGTTCTTCGTGCTTAAGCTGAACATGGGGGTGCGCGGCGTGGCCTATGCTACGGTGATAGCGCAGGGTCTCTCCGCGGCGCTGGCGGTCATGACGCTGTTCAGGATCGATTCGGTTGTAAAGCTGTCGCTTAAAGAACTTTGCTTCGACGTGCCGATCATTAAAAAAGTGCTTAAGATAGGCATCCCCGGAGCCATCCAGGTGGCGCTGGTCAACTTCTCCAACCTGTTCGTTACGTCGTACATAAACTACTTCGGGACGGATTTCGCCAGCGGCTACAGCGCGTATTTTAAGTCGGAACTCATAATTTTCATGCCGCAGCAGTCGATATCCCTTGCGACCACCACCTTCGTGGGGCAGAACTTCGGCGCTGGCAACTACGAGCGGGCAAAGCAGGGCGTCAACGCCGCCATAAAACTGTGCCTGATTCCAACGCTGATTCTGGGCGGCCTGATGATGGCCTTCGCGCCGGGCATCACGGCGTTCTTCAACAGCGACCCGGCGGTCATGCGCTACGGAGCCATGTGCATAAGGTTCATTACGCCTTTTTACATCATCCACATCTTCATCATGATCCACACCGCTGCGCTGCGGGGAGTGGGCGACACTCTGGTGCCCATGATAATAATGGTGGGGTGCTTCGTGTTCCTGCGTCAGCTCTACCTTTTCGTGGTCACGAACTACATAGTCAACACGCCGATAGCGGTGCTGGGGAGCTACCCGGCCGGCTGGGTGGTGGGCACCGTTCTTAACGCGTTAAGGTACAAACGCATGGATCTTTCTTCAAGATTTGCCAAACTGCGCGAATAGTAGTATAATTGCATATAATTGGGATAATATCGAGCATTGTGGAAAAGAGGGGCAAGCATGCTTAAGAGAATAAGAGATTTCATCTACGATATCAACGACATATTCGTTGCCATCGTAATACTTCTGGCGGCCGCGGGGATAATAGTCTGGAGGTCCACCGCCATCATGGCGTATCCGGATTATCTGGCAGCCAAGAATCCGTCGTCCAACAACGTAAACGTGGACTTCAGCGGCATAGACCTTACGCCGGAGAACGTCCAGAACATCAACGACAATCTGGAATACATAGAGCCGGGCGAAGAAACGGACGACCCGAACGGACAGACCGGGGAGCAGGACCCGAATCAGGGGACTGAGGATCCCAACAGCCAGACCGGGGAGACGGATCCCAACCAGGGAACCGAAGATCCGAATCAGGGAACCGAGGATCCGAACCAGGGCGAGCAGCAGGGGCAGACCGGAACGGTAACGGCAACGATTGAGATTGGTTCGTGGGGAGAAGGCGAAAGATGGCCCAAAATAGCCCAGAAGCTGTCTAAAGCAGGGCTGATCAGCGTTGATGAAGAAGATGCTTTCGTGGCTAGAGTCAGAGAACTTGGTCTCGATACAAACCTTTGGCCTGGTACATATGAACTCACGAATACATCAATTGATGATATGATCAAGGTTATTTGCAGACAATAGTAGCATAATAGCATCACATAATGAGAAAGCAGCAAGAACAGTTGAATAGCGAGGCGGCGCCCGAAAAGAAGAAGTTCATGAAGTCGGTCGCTTCCTGGTTCGTGGAGGAGGAAGAAGCCCCCGAGCAGGAGCTTCCGGAAGATCAGAACGGACCGGAGGAGGACTACGTTCGTGAAGCGCCGGCCAAAGCGTACTCTGCGGCCGCGGCAAGGCCTCTGAATACCCCTCAGGAGCCCTCAGAAGAGCCCCAGACGCGCGAAAAAGGCAAAAAGAATAAGAAGTCCAAGGGCAAGAATAAAAACGCTGAAATTGGCTCTGATGAGCCCGGAAAGAAAAAGCGCAGGATCCCCGGATTCCTTATCTTCCTTCTTATCGTTGCGATAATAGCGGCGGCGTTCTACATCCACGTGCGC
>JAFZRK010000068.1 GCA_017619905.1 Bacillota bacterium | reverse complement strand
TGTCCGGATCCCTGAAGCACTGCCTGCACTGCATCCTTAAGCTCTCGAAGTTGCCGTCCCAGTCCGGGAAGCCGCAGCCGCAGATCACCAGCGTATGGATCTTCGAAAAATCCGCCAGCGGCTCATGGCGCACGGTCCCGTCCTCTTTCTGCACCATCTTCATCTTGATGAGCGGAATGGTGCGGTCCAGCACTGCCTTAAGGTGCGAGGGCATGCCATAGCAGTACAGAGGAAAGCTCCATATTATGACGTCCGCGGTCCTGTACAGGTCCAGGATGGCGTTCTGATCGTCATCTACGACGCAGTGCCCGTCCATCTTCTGCCAACAGCCGAAGCATCCCCTGCAGGGCGCGATGTCCTTCTCGATAACGTTTATTACATGGACCTCATGGTCCGCATTTTTATTCAGCCCGCGCAGAAAAGCATCCGTAAGGCGGAAAGTATCGCTCTTCTTTTTAGGGCTTCCGTTAAGAACAAGTATCCTCATATCGTTTCCCCGACGCTCTGCCTTATCTCTTTCGGCAGATGTAAAGAAGATGGTGAGTGCTTCCGAGCAGCTCGCGCTTCTCAGCGAACTTAAGATACCAGTCCGCGAACGCGTCAAAGTTCTCGTCCGGGATACAGAAACCCGGACGGTCCTCTATCGCCTCAAGAGACCCGTCCACGCCTGCGGTCGTTATCCGGTCGACCGGCTTGTCCGCAAACAGCTGCTCAAACTCCTCTATGTCGTAACCGGTAAAAAGCTGCTCCTTAAAGTGCTTTACCTTGTAGTCCTCCGTAAAGTTCTCCTCCTGGCCGAACGCCCATCTGCCGTCGAAATAGTTGGAGTACATTATGCCGAAGACAGAAAGGAAGGCGAATAACAGCACGCCGCCGGGCTTCGTCACACGCACCGCCTCGTCTATGGCGCGGCTCACCTCCTCCGGTTCGTAGAGATGATACATGGGTCCGAATACGAGTGCCGCGTCAAAGAAACCGTCTGCAAACATGCTAAGGTCAGTGGCGTCCCCCTGACATGCGCGGAGATTCTCCATGCCTTTGCTCTTTTCCTTCAGGATCGCAAGATTGCTCTCCACAAGCTCCACGGCTGTGACATCCATTCCTTCCTTTGCAAGCGCAATGGAATACCTGCCGGTGCCCGCGCCTATCTCCAGAATCTTTGACTTCTCCCCGATATACCGGTGTATGAAAGCCATCGTGGTGCGGTATTCCAGCTGTCCGTGCCTTGTCCTCAAAAGCCGGTCGTCTTCGTTGACCTGACCGTAGAACCCGCTTACGATCTCTTCTCTTGTGCTCATAGTATTCTTCTCCATACGCTCTGTTCATCTGAGCGTCTTAAGATATTCCTTATGTTCCTCGGTGACCCTGTAGCTTTCCACGGCTTTCTGAATGGCTTTCCTGTGCACCCATTCGTCCAGACGGTGTTCTTCGAAATACGTAACGGTCTCGTCGTAATTCTTCGCGAGCGCCGTGGCAAAGTACCATGCTGCCATCATCTTAAGATAGTAGTCGTCGCCCTTCTTGTTCGCTACAAGTTCCGGATACTCCGGACGGAAGTCGTCGCCCAGGAACTCGTTCATCAGCATGCGCATTCCGAATCTGGCGGTATACACGTGGTCCGAAGCGATCCACTTTCTGATGTAAGGCAGCAGCTTTTCGTGGTTCTTCCTGAACGCTTTAGGTGTCGCCTGATCCGACACGGGCCAGCAGTCGACGTACGGCAGGAACACTTCCACGGCACCGATGCACTCGTCAAAGTTTTTTATCATCGATATCACAAAGAAATGGACAAGGTTCTCCTCGTAGTACCTGTGAGGCAGGTCGCTGAGGAACGCGTCCCTGTCGTGACTCGCGAAGACCTCTTTGGCGATCCTCCTCATATCCGGCGTTCTGACGCCGAGTATGGTCTCCGGCGGGATATTCGGCACAAGCTTTGCCTGAAACTCCCGGTACGCATCGTCTTTCACTTCTATAAGGCGGTCGTATAGAATCATCGTTTGCCTCCGTCTTCTATGTTGCTGTCAACTTACGATCCGTATGCCCGGGACCTTATCTTCCGGTATCGATCAGTATCGCTCTGCAAGGCGAACCGTCCGCGCCGGACAGGTTCAGCGGCGCCGCGTTCAATAAGTAAACGCCCTCCTGGACCCCCGCCAGGCATATGCCTTCAAGCAGAACGACGCCGGCTTCAAGCATTATTAGATGCACTTCCATCGGCTCATCTTCCGGACCGACAGTCTGAGACTCGTTTCCCAGCAGCAGTACCCCCGAGGAAGCAAACACCTTTGCAGCTTCCGAGGAGACTACGGCATCCCCCTTTATAAGGAGCCGCTTAGCCGCCTCCGGGTCCTGCTCCTTTGCTTTTTTCAGCATTTCCGCGGCATCGTCTGCGGAGACTATCCCTTTATGCTCAGCAACAAAGGACGGTCCCACAAACGCTTCCAGCTCCAGGGCATCCACGGTCTTTCCGTCCTCAATAAAATGGAACGGAGCGTCTATATGCGTGCCATTGTGCGCGCACATGCTGAAGGCCGTAAGGTTATACAGGCCGCCTTCTTTAATTGAGCTGAGCAGCTGCCTTTCCGGCGCAGGGTCGCCCGGATACACCCGGCAGCTGAACACTTCCTGCGAAATATCGTAGATCTTCATTGCCTTAAAGCTTCATCACCGCGGAGATCTCGTCGTCTTCTTCATAATACCCCGGCTCGTTGAGTTCCTTAAAGCCGAAAGAACCGTAGAATCTCCTGGCCGCTTCGTTCGTCGGCTCATAAGACAGCACACAGTATTCCGCTTTGCCGCACGGAAACGTCCGCATGAACTCTATCGCATGCTTCAGCGCTTCTCTTCCGTATCCGCGGCCCTGGAACCTCTTGTCTATCATGAAACGCCAGACATAGTAATAGTATTTGTCCTTATAGAACCGATAGCTGTCACTGTTGAGCCACGCGTCTCTCTCGTAGCCCGTCCAGTCGTTATCGTAACCGATCATTATGAAACCGACCAGGGTCTTGCCGTTGTAGATCCCGAAGGGAAACACAGGCTCCCCTTCCGCCAGGGACAGATACGCGTCTATCAAGCTCCAGTTGTTGCTTGCGACGTATTTTCTCTGTTCCTTCGAAACGTTAAGTTTTACTATGGCTTCAACGTTATCTTCAGTCACCTTTTCCAGGTAGATCTTTGGTTTTCTCATTTTGCGTCCTTTAAAAGACAGAATCAATATTCTGTTAATTATAGTTTTTTACAGGTAATATCGTCGAACATGAGGCATCCGTCGCCGAAAGTCAGCTTAAGGAAGCCCCCTTTCCGTCCGAATTCGTTCTCGCCGATGGGATACAGCCGGAAGCTCATTTCGTCGCCGTCTTCGTCTATGGCGTTGGCATGAAGCTCGCCGTCCTTCATGAATACCTCGTCGATAATAAAATCGGAGTCCTCCGGATGCTCGTATTTTCCGCAGAAGCTCTCCCACATCGACTTGTCGGGAGCCATGAGCGCAATATCCTCGATGGAGACGATGGGTTCGGGCTCCTCGTCTTCGGCGATCGCCATCATGCCGTCCCAGAAGCCAGCGAACGTTCTTATGTCGGAATAACCGCGGCAGCAGAGCAGCACGAGCACACGGTCTGCGTCGACATAACGCTCGAACCACGTTTCCAGTCCCGGCATGCCTCCCGAATGGCTGACGACCAGTCCAAGCTCGGGATGGCTGCTGATGCACCAGCCGAAACCGTATCCTTCATCGTCCTCGTCGATGTACTCTTCACCGCTGTTCAGCTTTACAGGCGTATACATGAGCTTCTGCTCTTCAAGAGTCAGCACCCTTTCTTCGCGCAGCGCCCTGTCCCAGGCGAGCATGTCGAATATAGTCGTGTACAGATAGTCGCAGCCGTTCATGCCGTCCGAACCGACAACGTATCTTGCAGCGAGTTTTGACAGATCCGAAGGAACGTATCCGCCGTCCTCCGGCACCATATTGCGGGTAAAGCGGTCGGAAGGCCTCCCGTCCCTGCGGGTGTGGTAAATGCCGCTGTCCTTCATGCCCGCCGGCTCGAATACATTCTTTTTCATGAATTCTTCGAACTTCATTCCGGAGGCCCTTTCGACCGCATTGGCCAGGAGCATGTATCCGATGTCGGTGTATTCGAACGTTTCGCCCGGGGCGCATGCGGGGCCCTCCCCGCTTTTCAGGACCAGATCGATGATCTCACTGTTAGCCGGGATCCTGTTTTCCTCGTCAAGGACTGGGCCGACCAGATCCTCAACGTCAAAGTCCGGCATTCCGCTAGTATGGGTCAGAAGATGCCGGAGCGTAACACCCTCATAAGGGTATTCCGGGAAATACTTCCTGTATTCGTCATCAAGGCCCAGCTTCCCCTCTCTGACAAGGAGCATTACCGCCGCAGCCGTGAACATCTTTGTAATTGAGGCCATCTCGAAGATGCTGTCCTCCGTCATCGGCAGCTGTCTTTCAGCGTCGCGGAAGCCGAAAGCTCCCTTGCTTACGATCCCTCCATTCTCCGCGTAGAGCCACGTACCGTTGAACTCGCCCTTTTCATATGCCTTGCGGGCAAGGTCTTCCATCATTGTTTTTTTATCCATGATAACTATCCTCCATAAATGCCGGTAAGCATTTACAATTCTTTATAAAACCTGACGGCCCCGGCGATCTCTTTCTCCGTCGGGTGGCCCTTTGCGATGCCGCCGATCTTTCCGAAGGGGCCGAAGGTGTCGAAGCCCAAACAGTGGTATTTGCCGAGCTCGCGGCAGTGCTTCTTCTTCACGACCGAGCGGATGCCTTTCAGAAAACCGCCGACCGGCGCCCCGTGGGTGTAGATATAGAACACGTTCCTGTTCTCCGGCAGACGCGCGTCGGCAAAGGCGACGATCTGCGCTGCGAACGAGCTGAAATATATGCCGGAAGCAATGCCGATACGGTCGAAGGCCGACAGGTCGGCGTCCGGGTGCTCGGTCACATCTATCAGCGTCACGGAACCGTCGGCGCCGGCGATGGCATCTACCAGTTTCTTCGTGTTGCCGTGGTGCTTGGAATAATATACGATGCATGTCTTCATTCTGTAACCTCTGTTATGCTTGCTCTTTTACAGATCTTCCACTGCGGGCATGACTGTTTCAAGCAACTGATCCATCTCTCTTTCTTTACTAACCAATTACCGGTGAACGTACATCCGGGTCATGTCCGGTTCGCCGTCTCCCTGGACCATGCACAGAAACTCCCATCCGTATCTCTCATAGAAGCCGGTATGGTCTGTGACCAGATAGACAGGCGAGATTCCTTTGGCGCGCAGATCCTCTACGGCCATGTTCAGCAGCCGGCCGGCGATTCCCCTGCAGCGGCAGTCTTCTTCAGTAAACACCGCGCAGACGTTCGGCGACATATCCTTCCTGTCATGAAAGTCGTTTTCAATTACGCCCAGCCCGCCGACGATCCTTTCGCCGTCCAGACAGAGATACCACCCGTATTCAGTTTCCAGACTGAGATATGAATCCATGCATTCGAGATAGGCCTCTTCCGGAACGCCCCATTTGCTGTGGAACCATTCCGCCGCGGCGTTTTTCAGCTCCGGTCTGTCTCTCAGTGCAAGATAAGTATAGTGTTCCGCATGATCATCCTGAACCGCGGTCCCGGCAGTCAGTTTGTATACCTTGGATCTGATCATGATGGGGTTCCCGTCGGCATCGTCTTTATATGAGTCGTCAACGGTCTCGATGTATTCAAATCCCAGACGTTCAAGAAGCTTTGCCGATGCGGCATTATATCCGACAGGGCTTGTTTCACAGCTTCGGCATGCTCGGACCAGACTGTCTTTACCAGTCCCGCAAGCGCTTCCGCGTCTTTTTTCGTTGCTCTCATTCTCCGTACTCCTAAACAGAATATCCCAAATTAATATCAAACGGCGCGATCAGCAGTTTTTGCAGATCTTTATTGTAGTTCTCGAAAAAGAACTTTATTGCCCTGCCATAGTTTTCTTTTGTGTCGAACTCCCAGAATGAGTAGTACTTCACGAACTTTACCATCCTGGTCAGCTCTCTCGGCGGCTCGCCAAGCTCGATCCCGTCTATGGTATAGAATCGCTTGAAATACTTAAGAGAGATGCATCCTTCGCACTTAAGCTGATCCGCGGACATTTCCCCGAGCTTTGCTTCAAATTGCCCGAGTCTGTCGGGCTTTACCTGAAAGAGTTTCATCTCAATAAAGGTATTATTCATTATGCGTCCTCCAAATATGTGATCTGCTAACGCCATTTTCGTTTACCTTAAAACTCTTTATTCCGGCTTTTGCGCCAACACCCGGTCAAGCGGCACCCAGCCGAGATACTTCGGATGATCGCCGGTCGGTGCCGTCAAACGTTCGATCTCCGTATAACCGTCGATCCTGACCACGTCCCATGCGTGAATGACCTTCCCGTCTCCGAGAGAAATTCCGCAGTGCCCCCAGTTTACGGGACCGTCTTTGCT
>JAFZRK010000067.1 GCA_017619905.1 Bacillota bacterium | reverse complement strand
GGATACGACCTCTCCGAGGAAGACAAGATAAAAGTCTACGAGCGCTTCAAGACCATAGCGGCCAAAAAGGAAAAGGTATCCGCAAGGGAGCTGGACGCGATAGTCGCCTCCTCCGCCATGCAGGTGCCCCCCACTTACAAGATAGAGGACTACATCATAAACTCCGGAAACACCATTTCCGCCACGGCCCATATAAGGCTCAGAAAGAACGGCGATCTTAAGGAAAGCGTTGCCATAGGCGACGGCCCCGTGGACGCGTCGTTCCTTGCGATAGAACAGATAGCGGGCCGCCACTACGAGCTGGACGACTTCCAGATCCAGGCAGTCACCGAAGGCCGCGAGGCCATGGGCGAAGCCATAGTAAAGCTGCGCGCCGGCGGAAAGCTCTACTCAGGACGAGGCATCTCGACCGACATAATCGGATCCAGCATCCGCGCCTACATAAACGCGCTCAATAAGATCGCCTACGAGGAGGAAGAATGATGAAGCTCTCGTACTCTACAAGGGGCTGGTACTTCCTGCCCGCGGATGAGCTTCTGGGCGCCGCGTCCGAGATGCGCTTCAAGGGCATAGAACTCTACGACCTTCACATACATCCGGACCTCTTCCAGAAGAACGCCCCGCTCCACGCCTACAGCATGAACGCCACCATACGTTCCTTAAGGGACAGCGGCATAGAAGTCGTCTGCCTGGATACTTCAATAGACCTGACCAAGTCCGGCGCGGAAGACGACATGCTGTGGAACATTGAGACCGCTCATTCCATGCGCGTGCACTACGTCTGCGCGGAAGTCATGTCCGAGCAGGAAGACATAGCGAAAGCGGTCATTTCCCGCATCCTGCCCGCAGCAAAAGAAGCGAAGATAACCATACTCATAAAGACCAAGGGCATCTACTCGGATACTGCCCGCCTGGCAGCCATGCTGGACGGTTTCGCGGACGATGATCTTGCTGTGTGCTGGGACATGCACCACACGCACTTCGAATCCGGCGAGACCGCGGACACCACCATAAAGAACCTGGGCGGCTACGTTAAGCACGTACACCTTCGCGACGGAGATAAAAACGGACGCTACTGCCTTATCGGCGAAGGTTACCTTCCCATTGACGAGATGATGCGCGCCCTTTCCTCCATAGACTACGCGGGTTTCGTTTCGCTGGAATGGAAACCGGACTGGGAGACGGAACTTTCCGACTACAGCATTATATTCCCGCATTTCGTAAGCTACATGAGCCGCTTCGAGAGCACGCGCACCAACCGCCGCACGCTCTACCTGAACCACGACGGCACGGGCGAGTACATCTGGAAGAAGGACGAACTGATAGACCTCACCTTCCCTCAGGTCCTGGACCGTGTGGTGGAGGAGTTCCCCAACCAGTACGCTTTCAAATACACGACCCTGGACTACACGCGCACCTACGAGCAGTTCCGCGAGGATGTGGACAACTTCGCAAGAGCGCTGGTGTCGCTGGGCGTTAAGGCAGGCAGCAAGGTAGCCATCTGGGCGACCAACGTCCCCGCCTGGTACATAACCTTCTGGGCCGCCACCAAGATAGGCGCCGTTCTGGTCACCGTAAACACCGCGTACAAGATCCACGAGGCGGAGTATCTGTTCCGCCAGTCGGACACGCACACGATAGTGATGATCGAGTCCGCGCTGGACTCCAACTACCGCCAAATAATAAACGAGCTCTGCCCGGAGATAAAGGACAGCAAACCGGGAGAACCGCTGCACTGCAAGCGTCTGCCGTTCCTTCGCAACATCATTACCGTCGGTTACAAGGACCCCGGCTGCCTGACGTTCGAGGAGGCCATGGACCGTGCGCAGCTGGTCCCCAGAGAAGAGATACTGCGGATGGCCGCGAAAGTGAAGACCAACGACGTGTGCAACATGCAGTACACTTCCGGCACCACCGGATTCCCCAAGGGCGTAATGCTCACACACTACAACGTGGTCAACAACGGCAAGTGCATAGGCGACCGCATGGGGCTTTCCACTGCCGACCGCATGATGATACAGGTGCCAATGTTCCACTGCTTCGGAATGGTGCTCTCCATGACGTCCTCAATGACGCACGGCGCAACGATGAGCCCCATGCCCTACTTCTCTGCAAAGGCCTCGCTGGCGTGCATAGACCAGGAGAAGATAACCTGCTTCAACGGCGTGCCCACCATGTTCATTGCCATGTTCAACCACCCGAACTACAGGAAGACGGACTTTTCGCACATGCGCACGGGCATAATGGCCGGATCCGGCTGCCCGCCCGAACTGATGCGCCGCGCCGCACAGCCGGACGAGATGAACATGACAGGAATAATAAGCGTCTACGGCCAGACCGAGAGCTCCCCCGGAAGCACCATGTCCGCGTGGACGGACGACATCATGCTGCGCACGGAGACCGTCGGCTATGCCTTCCCCCACGTGCAGTGCAAGGTGATTGACCCTGAGACCGGCGAGGAAGTTCCGGACGGAGTAAACGGCGAATTCTGCAGCCGCGGCTACAACACCATGAAGGGCTACTACAAGATGCCCGAGGCGACCGCGGAGACCGTGGATGCCGATGGATGGCTCCACTCCGGGGACCTCTGCTGCCGCGACGCGGACGGCAACTACCGCGTCACAGGACGCCTTAAGGACATGATAATCCGCGGCGGAGAGAACATTTACCCCAAGGAGATAGAAGAGTTCCTTTACACCTGTCCGGACGTAAAGGACGTTCAGGTGATAGGCGTGCCGGACAAGAAATACGGCGAGGAAGCCATGGCGTGCATAGTTCTTCACGAGGGCAGCACAGCCACGGAGGAAGACATTAAGCAGTTCTGCATGGAAAGACTTGCGCGCCACAAGGTGCCGCGGTATATTAGTTTTGTGGACGCCTTCCCAATGAACGCGGCGGGCAAGATCCTCAAATACAAGATGCGCGAAGACGCAGTAAAGATGCTGGGACTGGAGAATTCGGACAATGCATAAACTGTTCAAACCGTTAAGCAAAAGAGACGCAAAGATAGCCGCGGTGCTGTTCGGCATCGGCTTTCTGTACATGCTGTTCAATACTGTAAAGGACGTGCTCAGCGGGAAGACTTTCGACGAACTGCACGCCGACCTGCTGCTTCTGACCTTTATTGGAATCATAGAATGGGGCATGGTCTCCGTCGGTTTCACCAAGGATAAGGACAAGGAAGACGAAGAGTCGGAAGAAAGCGGCACGGAGATCGAGGCGGCCGATGAGATAGTCTTTGAAGATGTAGAGCCGGAAGAAGACGGCACAGAGATCGAAGAGCCGGAAACGGAAGTCGAAGCGGAGGTTCAGGATGAAGAAGAAGATAGGCAAACTATTTAAGACCATAAACAAGAAGCAGGCCAGGATAATCTCCGTGATATTTGGTCTGGCGACCATAGCGCTGATCTACGACATGATCAAGGATATCAACTCCGGGCTGAAGCTGGGCGACCTGAAGTACAGCTTACTGCTGACCGTGGCCGTGATACTGATAGAGTTCAGCATGCTGACCATAGCGTTCTCCAAGGACGAAGATGCGGCGGAAAAAGAGGATGAGCAGCCGAAGAAGCTGGATTCCGGCGAGGATCAGGAGGATATCTCCGAAGAGTTCAACGAGGGCCTCTCCGAGGAATTAGAGGGCTGCAACGGATCTGAAGGAGGCGAGTTCAGCGGTTCCGAGGGCGGCTTCGGAGGAGACGCGGACGGCGGAGCAGGCGGAGACGCCGGCTGATCTCTCTGTCCCGTTTATGGTTGACAAACCACGGACCCGGTGCTAATATAGCAATAATTTCATATATTCAAAGGCTGTGACGAGGACGGCCGGGGAACACTTTTCTGAAGAGAGTTGGCGGTCGCTGCAAGCCATCGAAAAGATCCCCAACGGCCCATCACCTCCGAGCCGGAGGACCGAAAGGACAAACACCTATTAGGCTCCTTCCGTGAGGCTGCGTTAATGCACAGGGGTTGATGGACCCCGTAGAGAGGCTGTGCTTTACGGCACGGCAAATTGAGTGGTACCGCGGGTGTATTATACGCTCGTCTCAATGTGTTTATCATATTGGGACGGGCGTTTTTTTGCAGGACCATCGCTGCTCCGCCCTTAAAAAAGGCGCCGGAAAACGGCGCACAGAAAAGGAGTTTATGAAATGACAGCTCAGACAGAAGGCAATCTCATGGAGGTAGCTCTGCGTATAAAGGAAATGCGCGAGATAATGGGCTTCTCCACGGCGGAGATGGCGGAAAAGACCGAAGTCTCCGAAGAGCAGTATCTGCTCTACGAATCCGGCACGGTGGACCTCCCCTTCACGTTCATCCACAAATGCTCGCAGGCTTACGGCGTAGGCATGGCGGACCTCCTGGAAGGACGCAGTGCTAAACTGTCCACCTACACCGTCACCCGAAAGGGCCACGGCGTGGACACCGCCAAGGAAGACGGAATAATGATCCAGAACATGGCGCCCTGGTTCGTTAACAAGCTGGCCGAACCCTACTACGTTACCTACCAGTACAGCGAGGAACTTCAGGACAAGCCCATCCACACCACCAAGCACTCCGGCCAGGAGTTCGACTTCGTGGTGAGCGGTCGCCTTAAGGTCCAGATCGGGGACAACGTGGAGTACCTGTCCGAAGGCGACAGCATATTCTACAACTCTTCCCTGCCCCACGGCATGATAGCAGTGGACGGACGCGACTGCGTGTTCATCGCCATTGTCGTAGCCGGCGGCAGCAACGTTAAGGAGACGCAGATCCGCGACACGCTCATTCCGTCCAGGATCCAGAGCAGAAAGCTTGCGATAGACAAGTTCGTTGAGACTGAGACCGACGAGAACGGCCTGCTTACATCCATAAAGTTCAAGAACGAGGACAAGTTCAACTTCGCTTTCGACATAGTGGACGCCATCTCCAAGCGCGAAGCCGACAAGCTGGCCATGATCCACATCGATAAGCACGGCGTGGAGCGCAGGTTCACGTTCCGCCAGATGAAACGCGCCTCCGCCCAGTGCGCGAACTACTTCAAGTCCCTGGGCATAAAGAAAGGCGACAAGGTAATGCTCGTCCTTAAGAGGCATTACCAGTTCTGGTTCTCCATGCTGGCTCTTCACAAGCTTGGCGCGGTAGCCATTCCCGCAACGGCACAGCTTCAGGCCCACGATTTCGTCTACAGATTCCAGAAGGCAGGCGTCAAAGCCATAATCGCAACAGCGGACGACAACGTCCCCGACCACGTGGAAGAAGCCGAAAAGTCCTGCCCGGAACTGGAACTTAAGATCCTGGTCGGCGGACAGCGCGAAGGCTGGAGGGACTTCGACGAGGAGTACGAGCTTTACAGCGCCCACTTCTACAGAACGGAAGACACACCCTGCGGAGACGATTCCATGGTAATGTTCTTCAGCTCCGGCACCACCGGCTACCCCAAGATCGCGGACCATTCCTACAAGTACGCGTTGGGGCACTACCACACCGCGAAGAACTGGCACGGCGCCTACGAGGACGGCCTGCACTTCACCATTTCCGAGACCGGCTGGGGCAAGTCCCTGTGGGGCAAGTTCTACGGACAGTGGATGCAGGAATGCGCCGTATTCGTATACGATTTCGACCGCTTCAAGGCAGAAGAGATACTGCCGATGGTCAAGAAATACAAAATCAAGACTGTCTGAGCGCCTGCTACCATGCTGAGGATGCTGATAAGAGAAGACATCTCCAAGTACGACCTCTCCTCCGTAGTCCACATGACCACTGCGGGCGAGGCTCTGAACCCGGAGGTATACAAGCTGTTTGAAAAAGCTACCGGCCTGCAGATAATGGAGGGCTACGGCCAGACCGAGACCACGCTTACCATTGGAAACCTCATCGGCGGAACTCACAAGCTGGGATCCATGGGCAAGCCCACCGCGCTCTACGACGTACGCATATTGGACCACGACGGCAACGAAGCACCGGTAGGAGAACCCGGCGAGATCTGCATCAATACGCAGAACGGCGTACCCTGCGGACTGTTCAAGGGCTACTACAGGGACGAGGAAGCCACCAAGAGAGCATGGCACGACGGCTATTATCACACCGGCGACGTCGCATGGAAGGACGAGGACGGTTTCTTCTGGTTCGTGGGACGCGTGGACGACGTTATAAAGTCCTCCGGCTACAGGATCGGACCGTTCGAGATCGAGAGCGTAATAATGGAACTTCCATACGTTCTGGAATGCGGCGTGTGCCCCGCCCCGGACGAAGTACGCGGACAGGTCGTAAAGGCCTGCATTGTGCTGGTCAAGGGCACCGAACCTACCGAGGAGCTTAAGAAAGAGATCCAGAACTACGTCAAGACGCACACCGCGCCTTACAAGTATCCGCGCATAGTGGAGTTCCGCGAGTCCCTGCCCAAGACCATCAGCGGCAAGATACAGAGGAACCTGCTGTAGCATGTTTTGATACACAAATAATGCAGCAATTGTTTAGTAAACGGACACAAAATACTTTAAAAAGTGGAGATAAAGTAATATAATATATATTTAATATTACTTTTTCGAAATCGGAGAGAATACATGAACGATCTTAACGGTCTGGACATCAAGATACAGGAGATCGCCGGACGAATCAAAGAGCTCCGCGAACTCGAAGGACGCACGCCGGAAGAGATGGCGGTCGCCACGGATGTTTCCGTCGAGGAATACCTTGCCTGCGAATCCGGAAACCGCGACCTGAACTTTACATTCATCTACCGCTGCGCCCTGGCGCTCAACGTAAACGTTACGGAGATAATCGAGGGCGAGAGCCCCAACCTGCGCCAGTACACCATGACCCGCGCGGGCGGCGGACAGAAGATATCCCAGGCCCACGGCATGACCTACTACAACCTCGCCTACTCCTTCCAGAACAGGATAGCCGAGCCCCTTTACGTGCGCAGCATCTACGACGAAGCAGCGCAGAACAAGGAGATAGAGCTAACCAGCCACGCCGGCCAGGAATGTGACATAGTGGTCTACGGACATCTAAAGGTGCAGGTTGGAAACCACACCGAGATCCTGGGTCCCGGAGACAGCATGTACTACAACTCCGGCACGCCTCACGGAATGATAGCCGTGGGCGGCGAGGACTGCATATTCTACGCCATCGTTCTCAATCCCACCGGAGAACCCATTCCGGAGCTTGCGGCAAGGCCCATCATCCAGGAAGCTCCGCGCCCGCGCGTCGTGGACGACCAGCCCAGAGTATGGCACAAGTTCATAGACGTTACCGAGGACGAGAACGGCACGCCTACGTCCATAAAGTTCAAGAATACGGATAAATTCAACTTCGCATACGACGTCGTGGGCGAGCTTGCGAAGAAAGACCCGGACAAGCTGGCCATGCTCCACATAGCCGGAGACATGACCGAGCGCCGCTTTACCTTCCGCGACATGAAGCGCGGATCTTCGCAGTGCGCCAACTACTTCAAGTCCCTGGGCATCAAGAAGGGCGACCGCGTGATGCTTATCCTTAAGCGT
The DNA here is from genome assembly GCA_017619905.1 of Bacillota bacterium. GTDB lineage: Bacteria > Bacillota > Clostridia > Peptostreptococcales > Anaerovoracaceae > RUG13409. The sequence goes on along the minus strand of JAFZRK010000067.1, from coordinate 783 downwards.
CACTACCAGTTCTGGTTCGCCATTCTGGGTCTGGAAAAGCTGGGTGCCATTGCGATCCCGGCGTCCAACCAACTTATGTCCCACGACATAGAATACAGGCTCAACGCATCCGAAGCCACGGCGATACTCTGTACTGCGGACGGTGACACGGCTCACCAGGTGGACATCGCAGCAGCCAACTGCCCCACCCTTAAGCACAAGCTTATCGTAAACGGCGAGCGCGAGGGCTGGCGTACCTTCGACAACGAATACACCATGTTCAGCAGCCACTTCAAGAGGACTGCGGACAGCCCCTGCGGCGACGATCCGATGCTGATATACTTCACGTCCGGCACCACATCCTACCCCAAGATGGCGGCTCACAACTACAAGCACCCGCTGGGCCACTTCCACACCGCCAAGTACTGGCAGACCGTGGACCCGGAAGGTCTCCATCTTACGATATCCGACACCGGCTGGGCAAAGTCCGGCTGGGGCAAGATCTACGGCCAGTGGCTCTCCGAAGGCGCCATATTCGTCTATGACTTCGACCGCTTCGACGCCAGCAAGATCCTGCCGATGTTCAAGAAATACAACATCACGACGTTCTGCGCGCCGCCCACGATGCTGCGCATGATGATAAAGCAGGACATCTCCAGGTACGACTTCTCGTCCGTAAAGCACATGACCACGGCCGGCGAAGCTCTGAACCCTGAAGTCTACAGACAGTTCGAAAAGGCCACAGGCCTTCGCATAATGGAGGGCTTCGGCCAGACCGAAGGCACCATGCTGATAGGCAACATG
>JAFZRK010000004.1 GCA_017619905.1 Bacillota bacterium | reverse complement strand
GGCCAGAGCAGGAAGAAGGCCTCCAACTACGGACTTCAGCTCCGCGAGAAGCAGAAGGCCAAGAGGTTCTACGGACTTCAGGAGACCCAGTTCAGAAACTATTTCGAGAAAGCTGCCGCCAAGAAGGGCATCACGGGTGAAAACCTCCTGATCCTCCTTGAGACCAGACTGGACAACACCGTATTCCGCATGGGATTCGCGTCCTCCAGGAAGGAAGCGAGACAGCTCGTTATGCACGGTCACTTTACGCTCAACGGCAAGAAGGCAGACATCCCCAGCGAACACGTTAAGCCGGGCGACGTCATCGCCGTAAAGGCCAAGAGCACTGATTCTCCCAAGTTCAAGGAGATCAGGGAGATGACGATCAGCACCCCGGAATGGGTAAGCATCGATACCGACAAGCTCACCGGCAAGGTCCTCTCCATGCCGACCAGAGCCATGATCGATACGCCTGTCGCCGAGCACCTCATCGTCGAGCTCTACTCTAAATAATTAACCCCTAATCGAAGTATCAGTTAGCAGTTAATTCAGGAGGTAAACAGAGTGATAGAAATTGAAAGACCGGTAATCGAAAGTTATATCTCCGAAGATGATCCGTGCTACGGCAGGTTCGTGGTAGAACCGCTTGAGAGAGGATACGGAAACACGCTGGGCAACAGCTTAAGGAGGATACTCCTGAGCAGCCTTCCCGGCGCCGCTGTAACGTCCGTCAGGATCGACGGCATACTGCACGAGTTCTCCACCATCCCCGGCGTCAAGGAAGACGTTACGGAGATAATCCTCAACCTCAAGAAGCTCGCGATAGCGCTCCACGGCGACGACAGGAAGAGGGCCCTGATCAACGTTACGGGTCCCTGCGAAGTTACCGCTGCGGACATCATAGCCGACCAGGATCTGGAGATCATAAATCCGGAGCTTCATATAGCAACGCTGGAAGAGAACGCCACCCTCGTCATGGAGATCAACATAGCGACGGGCCGCGGCTACGTTCCCGCGGAGCAGAACAAGGACGAGAACACTCCCATAGCAGTCATCCCGGTAGACAGCATCTACACGCCGGTGCGCAAGGTCAACTACACCGTGGAGAACACCCGTGTAGGACAGGTCACCGACTACGAGCGTCTCATACTGGAGATCTGGACCGACGGAAGCATCAGCCCCACCGAGGGCGTTTCCCTGGGAGCCAAGATCCTGGAAGAGCATCTTAAGCTGTTCATAGGCCTTGTCGGAAGCACCGAAGCTATCGAGATAATGACCGTCAAGGAAGAGGACACCAAGGACAAGGTCCTTGAGATGAGCATAGAAGAGCTGGAGCTCTCCGTGCGTTCCTTCAACTGCCTTAAGAGGGCCGGCATCAACACCGTACAGGAACTCACCTACAAGACCGAGGACGAGATGATCAAGATCCGCAACCTCGGCAGGAAGTCCCTGGACGAAGTAAAGAACAAGTTAGCAGAGATGGGTCTCGGCTTTGCTCCGAGCGAAGAATAGATCCAAAGGAGGATTTGAGAAATGAATGGATACAGAAAGCTGGGCGTAAAAACTGCTCACAGACAGTCCATGCTTAGAAATCTCGTAACGGATCTCTTCCGCTACGGCCGCATTCAGACAACTGACTGCAGGGCCAAGGAAGCCAGAAGAGAAGCCGAGAAGATGATCACTCTTGCGAAGAAGGGCGACCTTCACGCAAGAAGGCAGGCGCTGGCCTACATCAAGGATGAGGACGTCGTCTCCAAGCTCTTCGACGAGATCGCACCGAAGTACGAGGAGCGCCACGGCGGCTACACCAGGATCCTTAAACTGGGACCGCGCCAGGGCGACGTTGCCGAGGCAGTGTTCCTGGAGCTGGTATAAAGCGCCGGATCATTTACGGATCAAAGCATAACAACGAAACTGCTCCGCACCCGCGGAGCAGTTTTTGTGTTTGTATAGTTATTGCACTATTGAAGCGGGGCGGTTTGCCGGTGTCACGCGGACTGTTTGGTCGTTGTGCGTTTATCGGCGGATCTGAGGGTATGGGGAAGTGTGATCGAGACCATCGCGGAGCAGTAGAAGAGACCTTTCGAAGTGAACTCACAGTGAGCGCGGACGCAGTACGCAGAGAAATGATGAGTTCTCCGAAAAGGGCTCGGCGTGAAGCTGCGGAGCTGGTCGAGAGAGCACTTCCCCAAGCCTCATTATGCAATAAGTGTACAATGCTGTTTTGTTGTGGTATAATATCTAGTCAATACGATTTGGCGTTCAAAGGGCAACATCATGAAAAAGACATTCATCATCATTCTGGCGGCAGTACTGCTGCTGGCTCTCTGCGGATGCGGGGAGACGAATACCAATAATGCGCCGGTGGAGATACCGCCTCAGGCAGCGGATCTGGAGGCCAAGGGCTTCAAGTGCACGCTCAAGATAGGCGAGGCCGCGGATTACAAGACCATCTGCAAGCAGGATCCCTCGCAGGTCACCGTCGGCACGCTTACGATAACGGAATGCAACCGCTATAAGAACGGCGAAACGCTCCCCAGGGAAGGTCTGGAGGCACTGGAGGGCTACGAGTGGATCGAGATAAAGGCCCGCACGGCGTTCGACGATCAGAACGCGCGGCTCTACGGAGTCGACAGGGCGTCCACCGTCACCACGTATTACGAGCAGAAGTACTACGAGCAGCACGTCAAGGATCTTGAGGACGGCTCCACGTCGTTCGCGGTCGTAAAGGACGGCAAGGAGTGGACGGACTGCCTTTACATCAAGACCGTGGACAACCAGGGATGGAACGAGGAGCGCCAGAGCATCTGCGAGTACACCTGGTACGCCAGAGTCCCGGAGGGTTACGACGGAGTAGTCATCGTGTTCTACGACGCGGCCCTGAAGTGGGAGGACGGCAAGTACATCTACGAAGTGATCAACGCGGACTCGCTGCTGTTCAGAGCGGAGTAAGCAGTCAGCGGCACCGCGGAGCGGCGGAGCTTAGGCGCGGCAGAGAACGACATGGAAAGAGCGGATCACGATCTGGCATTCATGCTTAAATACGAGAACGTTGCGTGGTACGACGGCGGCGAGGTAAGGATACTGGACCGCCGTGTTTACCCTGCGAAGACCGAGTTCGTGGTCTGTAAAAGCCATAAAGAAGTGGCGCAGGCCATAAAGGACATGGTCACCCAGAGCGCGGGACCTTTTACGGCGGCGCCCATGGGCATGGCTCTTGCGGCTTACGAGTGCAGGGACCTTTCCGCGCAGGCGCAGAGGGCGTATCTTGCGGACGCTGCGGACACCATAGCGAATTCCAGGCCTACCACCGCAAAGCGCATGAGGGTCTTCTGCGACGAGTGCCTTAAGGCCGCGGACGAAGCGCTGGAGAGCGGCGCGGACGCTGCTCAGGCGATAGTGGACCGCACAGTAGAAATGAACGACGAGCGCTACGGCCTCATAGACCGCATAGCGCATCACCTTGTAAAGAAGTTCCCGCAGGGCGGAACGGTAATGACCTTCTGCTTCGCGGAGACCATAGTCGGAATGATGCTTCGGGAATGCCGCAGCACCGGCAAGGAGATAAAGCTCTTCTGCCCGGAGACCAGGCCGTATTTCCAGGGAGCGCGCCTTACAGCAACGGTGTGCCGCGACATGGGCTTCGACGTCACCGTCATCTCCGACAACATGCCCGCGTTCGTAATGGCTAACGAGGGCGTGGACGTGTTCACCACGGCGGCGGACGCCATCTGCATGGACGGCCACGTGGTCAACAAGATAGGCACTTTCCAGACGGCGATAGTCGCGAAGCATTTCGGAGTCCCGTACTACGTTACGGGCGCGCCGGACTTCGCGCATCCCACGATAGATACAGTTAAGATAGAGTTCCGCGACCCGGAGTTTACGCTCCAGGCCATGGGAGTACGCACGGCGGCGGAGGGCGTCAAGGGCTATTATCCGTCGTTCGACATTACGCCTCCGGATCTGGTCACGGGAGTGGCTACGCCGGAAGGCATCTTCAGCCCTTACGAGCTGGACAAGTACGTAAAAGCAACGGACGGCAAATACCGCGTAGTAGTATGACAACAGTAAAAACACCCTGGAAGGACTCGCTCGGCGACCTTCCGTTCACACTTGAATATTTTCAGGGCTCCATGTGGGAGGGCGTAGAGCTGCAGGCCAAGGAAATGCCGCACAGCATAGCGCTGGACTTCATGGGCAAGACTGTCTCCTACAGGGAGATGCAGAAGAACATAGAGGCCTGCGCAAGAAGTCTGCGCACCATAGGCGTGCGCCCCGGCGACTATGTGACCATAGCCATGCCCAACTGCCCGCAGATCATATACATCCTGTACGCGGTCAACATGGTGGGCGCCATCGCCTGCATGGTCCACCCGCTCTCTTCCGAGAAGGAGCTGGAGTTCTACATCAACGAGACCAAGAGCGTCCTGGTGGTGACTCTGGACCAGTTCTACAACAAGATAGAAGCCATAAGGCACAACACTTCCATAATCAACATAGTCGTAGCAAGCATAAAGGACGAGCTCGGCATAGTCGTAAAGGCGGGCTACTATCTTACCGAGGGCCACAAACTGGCGAAGATACCCAGCGACGCTCCCGTCATCTCCTGGGACGAGTTCATGAAGATAGGCCACGCCTGCTCCTTCGATTTTAAGGTGCACAAGGGCTACGACGACCCTGCGGTGGTGCTCTTCTCCGGCGGTACCACCGGAACTTCCAAGGGGATACTTCTCACCAACGGAGCGTTCAACTCCGTGGCGAAGATGATAATAGCCACCAACCCCATGTTCCGTCCCGGCGACAAGATGCTGGCAGCCATGCCGCTCTTCCATGGGTTCGGACTGGGTGTCTGCATACACGCGATGCTCTTCAGCGGCGGAAGGTGCCTGCTGGTGCCTCGTTTCACCCCCAAGAGCTACTCCAAACTTATGGTAAAGAAGCGCTGCAACTTCGTGGCGGGCGTCCCCACGCTCTACGAGGCGCTGCTGCGTCTCCCCAACATGGAGAAGGCGGATCTGTCCGCGCTGAAGGGCGTATATTCCGGCGGCGACAGCTTGTCCATAGAGCTGAAGAAGAAGCTCGACACCTTCCTCTACGACCACCAGGCGAGCGTGCAGGTGCGCGAGGGCTACGGCGCCACGGAGACCGTTACGGCCTGCTGCCTTACGCCTCCGCACAGGTACAAGGAGGGCTCCATCGGACTGCCGTTCCCGGATACCTTCTTCAAGATCGTAAAGCCGGATACGGACGAGGAAGTCCCCTACGGCGAGGAAGGCGAGATACTGGTCTCCGGCCCCATGGTCATGACCGGCTATCTTAACCACCCGGAGGAGAACGAGAAGGCGCTGCGCAAGCACGCTGACGGCCTTACCTGGCTCTACACGGGAGACCTGGGAGCCATGGACAGCGAGGGCTTCGTGTACTTCCGCGGCCGCATAAAACGCATGATAATAAGCTCGGGATACAACATCTATCCCGCGCAGATAGAGAACATCTTCGACTCCTGCGACCTGGTGTCCATGAGCTGCTGCATAGGCGTTCCGGACTCCTACAGGATGCACAGGCCAAAGATATTCATAGTGCCTGCGCCGGGCGTGGAGCCCAGCAAGGAGACCAAGGAGGCCATACTCAAGTACGCTTCCAAGCGCATAGCAAAGTACGCCATGCCCAAGGACCTGGAGTTCCGCGAGGAGCTGCCCAAGACCATGGTCGGCAAGGTGGCTTACCGCGTGCTGGAAGAGGAAGAGGCCAAAAAGCGCGCCGAAGAGGACGCAAACAAATAACTAACGCAGCAAGAGCAAAGGTCGCGGGGACCTGAACCCGAAAAACTGTCATGAGCATCGAAACAACAGCAAAGACCCCTTGGAAAGACCATCTGGGGGACATACCGTTCACTCTCGAGTATTTCCAGGGCGCCATGTGGGAAGGCGTGGAACTGCAGGCCAAGGAAAGGCCCACTGCCGTAGCCATGGATTTCATGGGCAAGTCCATCACCTACAGGGAACTTATGAAAAACATAGAGGCATGCGCAAGGAGCTTAAGGACCGTAGGCATCCGCCCCGGGGATTCCGTCACCATCGCCATGCCCAACTGCCCGCAGGGAATATACATGTTCTACGCGGTCAACATGGTAGGCGCGGTCGCCAGCATGGTGCACCCGCTGTCCTCCGAGAAGGAACTGGAGTTCTACATCAACGAGTCCGAGAGCGTCCTTGTCGTTACCCTGGACCAGTTCTACCACAAGATAGAGGCCATACGTCAGAACACCGGGCTTATCAACGTGGTCATCGCACGCATAAAGGACGAACTTTCGCAGCCGATAAAGGCAGGATACATGCTTACCGAGGGCCGCAAGATCGCAAAGATCCCGGACGACGCCCCGATAATCCCCTGGGACGATTTCATGAAGATAGGCCGGGCCTGCTCCTACAACTTCAAGGTACACAGGACCTTCGACGATCCTGCGGTAGTGCTGTTCT
>JAFZRK010000066.1 GCA_017619905.1 Bacillota bacterium | reverse complement strand
GCCCTTCTCCTTCATGGCCTCGCATATGTACGCGGCGTAGGAAGGCGTGCAGCAGATGATGGATGCCTTAAGGTCCATCATGAACTGTATCTGCCTGTCCGTGTTTCCGCTGGACATGGGCAGCGTAAGGCATCCGACCTTGTGCGAACCGCCGTGAAGGCCGGATCCGCCGGTGAACAGTCCGTATCCGTAAGCCACCTGAACGACGTCGTCCTTGCTTCCGCCGGCCGCTACTATGGCCCTTGCGCAGCACTCTTCCCAGAGGTCTATGTCGTGCTGGGTGTAGTACGCGATGACCCTTTTTCCGGTGGTCCCGGACGTGGAATGGATGCGCACGCAGTCCGTAAGAGGCACCGCAAGCATGCCGTACGGATAGGTCTCACGCAGGTCGCTCTTGGAAATAAACGGAAGTTTTGTTATGTCACCCAGGGTCTTTATCTCCTCCGGCTTGACGCCTTTCTTATCCATGAGGTCCCTGTAGTACGGAACGTGCTCGTAAACGTGCTTTACCTGTTTCTTTAGTTTTTCCTCCTGAAGCGCCCTTATCTTTTCGGGCGCCATGGTCTCAAGTTCTTTCTGATAATACTGCTGCATGGCTGTGTCCTCCCTGCTCTGCATCGTCTGTATTTGCCTTTTCCCTGTAGTTGTCAGACAGCTTGTTGCGGGCTTATGCTTCGAAGCCCATCGTAAATGCCTGTCTGTTCATCTCCAGGAACTTGGGCGCCACAGTCTTCTCCAGGGCAGCGAGCCACTTTTCCTTTGCGATTCCCGAATGTTTGGCGAATCTTGCCAGAAGCACTATGTTAACAGCTTTTGCGCTTCCCGCCTTCTGAGCTATGGAAAGCGCGTCAATGGCGTCTATGTCCGCTCCCTTGGCCGTCAGCTCATCCAGTATGCCGGAAGGATACTGAGCGGCGCCGGTTATTACGGGCATGGGGTCTATCTCCTGCGTATTGACTATTATCTTTCCGCCTTTCGCAAGGCACGTCGCCCAACGTGCGGCCTCGAGCTTCTCGAAGGCAAGGATGTAGTCGGCCTCTCCCTCTTCCACCAGAGGTGAGTAGACCTTGTCGCCGAAGCGCACGTACGTCACGACGCTTCCTCCGCGCTGGCTCATGCCGTGGACCTCTGACACTTTAACGTCGTATCCCTCGTCCACAAGCAGCGTTCCCAGCAGTTTGGACGCAAGAAGAGTCCCCTGACCGCCTACGCCAACTATCATGATATTCGTAGTCTTCATGGATCAGCCCTCCTTTACTATCGCGTCGAACGGGCAGAGCTGCGAGCACACTTCGCAGCCAACGCAGAGCGTGTCGTCTATGTGCGCCTTGCCGTCCTTTATTGCTATGGACGGGCAGCCGAGCTTCATGCACATCCTGCAGGTCCGGCACTTGTCCGCGTCCACTTTCAGCGGCGGCTTTGCCTTAACGTACTTAAGAAGCACGCAGGGACGCCTAGATATTATGACTGACGGTTCCTTTGCGGCCAGTTCTTCCTTAAGGACCTCTTCGCAGGTCTTAAGGTCGTAGGGATCCACCACGCGGACGCGGCGAATTCCTATGGACTTGCAGAGCGCCTCCAGATCCACCTTCCCCGCCGGATCGCCCTTGATGTTGTATCCGGTGGTCGGGTTCTGCTGGTGGCCGGTCATTCCTGTAATGGAGTTGTCCAGGATGATGACCGTGGAGTTGGAACCGTTGTAAGCTATGTTTATGAGGCCGGTGACGCCGGAATGGATGAACGTGGAGTCCCCTATCACGGCTACGGTCCTGTCCGACCTGTCTTCCGCGGCGTTCAGGAAACCGTGGATGCCGGAGACGGAAGCGCCCATGCAGAGCGTGGAATCCAGCGCGTTCAGCGGCGGCGCGGCTCCAAGAGTGTAGCAGCCGATGTCGCCCAGCACTGTTATCTTGTTCTTCGCCAGCACGTAGTACATTCCCCTGTGCGGGCAGCCGGAGCACATAACCGGAGGTCTGGCCGGAGGCTGGGTATCCGCCTTTACGGTCTCCTTGGGAGCAAGTCCGAACGCCTCTGCTATGGTCTTCTGCGAGAACTCCCCGATGATGGAGAACTTTTCCTTGCCTATCGGATCCAGGCCCAGCGTCCTGCAGAAGTTCTCGATTATGGGATCCAGCTCCTCTATGACGTAGAGCTTGCCCACGTGCGCGGCAAACTCTTTTATCAGGCGGGCCGGCAGCGGATTGGGCATGCCTATCTTAAGCACGCTTACGCTGTCACCGAACACTTCCTTTACGTACTGGTAGGATGTTCCGGAAGTGATGATGCCGATCTCAAGACCGCCCCACTCTATCCTGTTGAACGGGCAGTTCTCAGCCAGCGCTTCCAGCTTCTTGGTGCGCTCCTCCACTATGGGGTGGCGCAGCTTGGCGTAGCCGGGCATCATTATGTATTTCGCGGGTCTCTTTTCATAAGGGACGGGCTCCTTGGCGGCGCGCTCGCCGGTCTCGACTATGGACTGGCTGTGCGCTACCCTTGTGCACATGCGCAGAATCACCGGAGTGTCGTACTTCTCGGAGATCTCGAAGGCATCCTTCGCGAACTGCAGCGCTTCCGCGGAGTCGGACGGCTCCAGCATCGGCAGCTTGGCGCCTATGGCGTAGTGCCTGGAGTCCTGCTCGTTCTGCGAGGAGTGCATGGCCGGATCGTCCGCGACGCACACCACCAGGCCTGCGTTCACGCCCGTGTAGGACATTGTGAACAGCGGATCGGCGGCTACGTTAAGACCCACGTGCTTCATGGCGCAGGCCGAGCGGACACCCGCCAGCGACGCTCCGAAAGCGGTCTCCAGGGCCACCTTCTCGTTGGGCGCCCACTCGCTGTGCAGGTCGTCGTGCTTGGAAAGGAACTCCGTTATCTCCGTGGAAGGAGTGCCGGGGTAGCTGGACACCAGACCTATTCCGCCTTCGTAAAGGCCCTGAGCCACGGCTTCGTTTCCTATCATCAGTTTCTTCATCGTTTGCTTACCTCTTTACGAACGGTTCTGCGAGGCGACAAGGCCTTCGCCGCCGTACATCTTTCTGAGCTTTGGCTTTTCTATCTTGCCGGTCGGATTGCGCGGGACGTCCGCGAATATGATCTTCCTGGGCCTCTTGTAGCGCGGAAGCTCGCGGCAGAACTCGTTGATCTCTTCCTCCGTGCACTCCGCTCCGGGAGCCAGCTGGATTATCGCGGCCGCTATCTCGCCCAGACGCGCGTCCGGAAGACCTATTACCGCAACGTCCTTTATCTTCTTGTTCGCGGACAGGAAGTCTTCTATCTGTACCGGGTAGAGGTTCTCGCCGCCGCTTATTATAACGTCCTTCTTGCGGTCCACCAGGAAGATGAAGCCGTCCTCGTCCTCCATGGCCATGTCGCCCGTGCGCAGCCAATCTCCGCGCAGCGTCTCAGCAGTTGCCTTGGGATCGTTGAAGTAGCACTTCATGACTCCGGGGCCCTTAAGGCAGAGCTCGCCGACCTCGCTCTGCTTCACGTCGTTTCCTTCCTCGTCGCAGATTCGGGTCTCCCAGCCGAATCCGGCCTTTCCTATGGCTCCGACCTTGTGGATGTTCTC
>JAFZRK010000065.1 GCA_017619905.1 Bacillota bacterium | reverse complement strand
TTCGTGCTGGACCTTATCATAGGGGATCCCCACGGCTGGCCGCACCTGGTGATACTCTACGGCAGGCTCATAAGCTTTCTTGAAAAGCTCTGCTACAGCTGGAAGCCCAAGAGGCTTGCCGGCGCCGTGCTGGTGCTCTGCATGCTGCTCTTTTCCATAGCCGTTCCGAGCCTGGTGCTGTACGCGTGCTGGAAGATCCACCCCGCGGTCTACGTGATCGCCGGCGGTATCCTCTGCTGGCAGTGCCTTGCCGCGAAGTCCCTTAAGGACGAGAGCGGCGCCGTGGCTGAGAGCCTCAGGACAGGCGGGCTCGAGGCCGGGCGGAAGGCAGTCTCCTGGATAGTCGGAAGGGACACGGACGTGCTGGACGAGGCCGGCGTCATAAAGGCCGCAGTGGAGACCGTCGCGGAAAACACCTCAGACGGTGAGATAGCGCCTCTCTTTTACATGGCGCTCATGGGCCCGGTGGGCGGATGCCTCTACAAGGCCGTAAACACCATGGATTCAATGCTGGGCTACCGCAACGAGCGCTACGAAAGGTTCGGGACCGCGGCGGCACGCCTGGATGACGTGTTCAACTTCATACCCGCAAGGCTCGCGGCGATAATAATGATCATGGCTTCCGCGGCTGCCGGGCTCAGCACCCGGGACGCCCTTCGCATATGGAAGAGGGACAGGTACAAGCACGCCAGCCCCAATTCCGCGCAGACAGAGTCTGTCATGGCCGGAGCCCTTCAGGTGCAGCTGGCCGGGGACGCGGTGTACGGAGGCGTGATCCACAAAAAGGAGTTCATAGGGGACGAGATTCGTCCCATCGAATTGGAAGACATACGCCGCTCGCAGCGCCTTATGACGGCGACCGCGGTACTTGCCTTTGCGGCGGCGGTCACAGCAAGAGTTTTAGTGATGTCGTTCATCATCAGGGGCCTTTAGATGCGAAGCTACGAACACGGCGGGGACATCTTCGCCGAAGAAAAAAAAATCCTGGACTTTTCCGTGAACATAGATCCCCTTGGGATGCCCGGGGCCGCCGCCGAGGCTGCGGAAAGGGCGGTGAGGGAGGACATCACCTACCCGGACCCCTTCTGCAGGAAGCTCACAGCGGCCCTGTCCGAAAGGTACGGCGTGCCGGAGGAGAACATAGTCTGCGGGAACGGGGCGTCGGACCTGATCTTAAGGCTCTGCGCCGCGGTAAAGCCGAAGAAGGTCCTTGTTCCAAGGCCCGGTTTTTCCGAGTACGAGAGAAGTACTGCTCTTTTCGGGGCGTCGGCGGTGTATTACGACGTCCTGGGCAGGACGCCCGCGCAGATAAGCGGGAACATTAAAAAGGCCGTCACCGCGGCTCCGCCGGACTGCGCAATGACGCTTGCCGCGTCGGCTCCCGGGATGGTCTTCGTCTGCCGTCCGAACAACCCGGACGGGAGCATGCTCGGCACGGAGGAACTGGCGGATATCGCGGAGCTCTGCAGCCGCACCGGCACGCTGCTCGTCTGCGACGAATGCTTCCTTGAGTTCACCGGGGCTACCAGTGCACTTGCGCTCATGGGGAAGTACAGGAACATAGTGGTGATCAACGCCTTCACCAAGACCTACGCCATGGCAGGCCTGAGGCTCGGCTTCATGTTCTCGGCGGACACGGAGCTTCTGGACGAGGTCTACCGCTTCGGGATACCGTGGAGCGTCTCATCGGCGGCGCAGGCCGCGGGCGAGGTCTGCTGCGGGGAGCGAGTCTTCCTTTCGGATGCAAGGAGATACATAGCCGCGGAGAGAAAACGGCTCGTTTCAGCCATCGAAGGCTGCGGGCTTAGTGTTTTCCCGTCCGAGGCGAATTTCCTTCTCATACAGGACGTCAGGGGCTCTGGAGGGGCTCCCGGAGGCACATCCGCGCCCTTAAGGGAGATGCTGGCGGAGAGAAACATCAGGGTCCGGGACTGCAGGAACTTTAAGGGTCTTGACGACAGCTTCATCCGCATAGGCATCCGCACGAAAGAAGAGAACGATGCGCTGATAAAAGCGCTGGAGGAGATATATGGCTAAAGCAATAATGATCCAGGGCACCATGTCCAATGCCGGCAAGAGCGTCATCGCGGCCGGCCTTTGCAGGGTGTTCATGCAGGACGGCTACCGCGTGGCTCCGTTCAAGAGCCAGAACATGGCGCTCAATTCCTTCATCACCAGGGAGGGGCTTGAGATGGGCCGCGCGCAGGTGGTGCAGGCGGAGGCCGCGGGCGTCGAGCCCTCGGTGCTGATGAACCCGATACTGCTGAAACCCGTAACCAACATGGGCTCGCAGGTGATAGTGAACGGCGAGGTGATAGGCAACTACCACGCGCAGGAATACTACAAGATGAAGCACACGCTGCGCCCCGCCATACAGAAGGCCTTCGACACGCTCTCTGCGCAGAATGACATAATCGTAATTGAGGGTGCGGGCAGCCCGGCGGAGATCAACCTTAAGGCGGACGATTTCGTGAACATGGGCATGGCCAAGATGGCCAAGGCCCCGGTGCTTCTGGTGGGCGACATAGACCGCGGCGGCGTTTTCGCACAGCTCTACGGCACCATCGAGCTCCTTACGGAAGAAGAGAAGAACTACGTAAAAGCCACGATAATCAACAAGTTCCGCGGCGATGTGGAGATCTTAAAGCCCGGCCTCAAGCAGCTGGAGGAGATAACTCACAGGCCGGTCGCGGGCGTTGTGCCGTACATTAAGGCGGACATAGAGGACGAGGACAGCCTCTCCGAAAGGCTGGTACGCAGTAAGGCCGCAAAGATAGACATAGCAGTGGTGAGGCTCCCCAGGCTCTCCAACTTTACGGACTTCACCGTGCTCGAGGCTACCGACGGCGTTGGGGTGCGCTACGTAAATTCCGAAAGGGAGCTCGGCAAGCCGGACCTGGTGATCCTCCCGGGCACCAAGAACACGATCTCCGATCTGCTGTGGCTGCGCCAGAACGGCCTGGAGGCAGCGATAAAGCACCTGAATTCCAGCGGAACGCCGGTCATAGGAATATGCGGCGGCTACCAGATGCTGGGGCGCAGGATAACGGACGTCTCCGGAGTGGAAGGCGGCGGAAGCGTCGCGGGAATGGGTCTTCTACCCACGGAGACCGAGTTCGCGGAGGAGAAGCACCGCACCAGAGTTGGAGGCAGAGTTTCCGCGGAAGGCTTCTGGCAGGATCTTTCCGGCATAGAACTGGAGGGCTACGAGATCCACATGGGGCAGACCGTTCTCCTGGACGGCGCGAAGCATCTGGCGGCGCTGGACAACGGTCACAGCGACGGCTGCGCCAGCGGCAACGTCCTGGGCAGCTACCTGCACGGCTTCTTCGACTCCGCCCAGTGCAGAAAGGCGATTCTTGCGGTGCTCTGCAGGCAGAAGGGCATTGACCCGGCGGAACTTGCGGTCTTTGACTACAAAGCCTACAAGGAAAAGCAGTTCGACATCCTGGCTGACGGCATCAGAAGCAGCCTGGACATGGACATGATATACAGGATACTGGAGGCAGGGATATGATCACAGAACTTGAAAGAGTCCTCCCGATGGAGATAGAAAAACGCAGCTTCGAGATAATAGAATCCGAGCTGCCTCACCCCATAGACCCGGCGCTGGCGCCCTTAATAACACGCGTCATCCACACCAGCGCGGACTTCGACTACGCGGACACGCTCTGCTTCTCGGAGGACGTGGTGGCCAAGGCTCACGAAGCCATTAAGAACGGCGCCTGCATAGTCACGGACACCCAGATGGCCAAAGCCGGCATCAACAAGAAGAACCTGGCAAAATACGGCGGCGAGGTGTACTGCTTCATAGCGGACGAGGACGTGGCCGCTGCCGCAAAGGCCAACGGAAGCACCCGCTCCGCTGCAAGCATGGACAAGGCCGCGGCGCTCGGAAAACCGCTCATCTTCGCGATAGGCAACGCTCCCACGGCGCTGGTGCGCATCTGCGAACTGATAGACGAAGGAAAACTGAAGCCGGAACTGGTGATAGGTGTTCCCGTGGGCTTCGTGAATGTGGTACAATCCAAAGAGATGATAATGCAGCGCCCGGTGCCATACATAGTAGCCCGCGGCAGAAAGGGCGGCAGCAACGTGGCCGCCTGCATAGTCAACGCGCTGCTGTACATGCTCGGAAGATAAGATCTGCGGCGGTCCTGCAAAAGGGCCGCCTTTTTGCTTTTTTGATATTGTGTTTTGCTCATATCCAGGTATTATACTGTTGTTGGAGGTTTAGCAAATGGCAGAAGAATTAAAACCTGAAACTGAGAGATGCCTGTCGGATCAACTGCTGGGAGTGCTCAAAGAAGAATACGATCTTGATGCAGTAAAAGAAGAAACTCTTCGTCAGCATTATGATCTGGCAGATCAATAATAACGGGATCATAGATCAGGTACTGATAAGAAGTGTTCATAACCATCTTCAACGCAATATCTCATTTTCTCGTTGACGCTGCCTGCGTGGCCGCACTGTTTTCCTTTGGGACGGATCACCCGGACTTCGGCACGGCGATCCTGGTCTACAACACCGTCGCTTTCTCCACGCAGTGCCTTGTCGGGATGCTTCTGGACCGGGCCGTGCGAAGGGACAGGCTCCGCTCCGACGCGCTGCTCCTCTACGGCAGCATACAGGCCTTCGCGATGTTCCTGGTCGCCGCGGCGTCGCTGCTCACGTTCGAGCCTATAGTCAAGGCGGCGGTCACAGGCATCGGGAACAGCTTTTTCCATGTCTCCGGCGGGAGCGTCTCCCTTGACAGGAGCGGCGGAAAGGCGGCGCCTCTCGGCGTATTCGTTGCTCCCGGAGCATTCGGCGTTACGATAGGGACCTTGTTCCCCGGCGTGCTGGACTACGTAGGTCTGTTGCTTGGACTGGCGGCTATCTTCTGCTTCGGGATCTACAGGAGGTTCGGCCAGGATGAAGAGCCGGACGCTGGGGAAGGCGAAAGGTATACTGAACTTCGGTCCTTCGGTCCGATCTTCGCGCTTACCGCTGCAGTCGCGGTGCGGGCAATAGGCGGCACGGCAGCGGTATTCACATGGAAGACCGGCGCGGTGCAGGCACTGCTCCTTACGCTTTTCGTATTCCTCGGAAAGTTCCTCGGAGGCTTCGTCTGCGAC